>NZ_LKBG01000262.1 GCF_001402945.1 Acidiplasma aeolicum | reverse complement strand
GATTCTGATACCCAGATAAATGCAACCTTGTTCCTTTTATACGTGTTTATATGCCTGTCAAGGCAGTTATATGACATGTTGGTCTTTCCATTTATAAACCATCTGTAGAATGGCTTTTTTGAATCATCAAGAACCTTTGTGTATGGTGAGAACCAGTCTATTATGGATGCATGTTCATTCCAGAATTCATCCGGATTCTCAAGGGATTTTTTATAGGTCTCAAAATAATGTACCATGTTTATGCTGTGTTTTTCATTAAAAGGTAAATTACTTTCCATAGTATAATAAATATCTATAATTATAAAAAGTTTGCTAAAATTAAAATAAATGTTTGGACAAAATACAATCTACTTTATATTATAAAAAAATATTATTATGATATAATAATTAAAAAACTTAAATAATATGGTATTCAGAATTTGATACTGTATTAATCCATGCAGCAGCTCATTTTGGATACATCCCTTATAAATGACTGCCCGCATATTTTAATGGATTCAGATACCGTTGGAAATATGTGCATGGAATTTATAAGGTCATTATATGTTAGTTTATTTTTTATAATGTAAACTCCTTCTATGATAAACTCCGCAGCATTGGGTGCAAGCACATGAATGCCAAGTATTTTATTTTCATCATCTGCAATAATCTTTGCCAGACCACTATTGTTTTTTAATATATTTGCCTTAACAACGTTTTTTAGCCCTATTATTCGGGTTCTGTATTTTATATTTTTATCTCTTAATTCCTTCTCGGTGTATCCTATTGAGGCAACATTGGGTTCACAGAAAACAGCCCATGGAACCTCGTGAAGGTTAATGCTTTCGTTTCCGCCCAGGATATTATTTACTGCAGTAACACCCTGCTTGCCTGCCAGTGTTTCCAGTTTAATTGGCTGGTCCACACAATCGCCGGCGGCATATACAATATCATTTGTTGTTTTAAGATGATTATCAACGATTATGCCATTTTTATACATTATGCCTGCTTTATCAAGATTGAGTGAGTCTATATTTGGAATTCTTCCCGTGGCAACCAGTATATGTGAGAAACCCTTATAAATTCCATCTTCTGTTTGTATGGATGTTTCGCCGGAACCGGAATCATTAATCTTAAAAATTTTACTTCCAAGGTGGAAATTTATATGATTTTCCTTTAAACTCTTTATTAATTCTGATGTTATATCATCATCAAAGTTCTTTAAAATTCTATTGGATCTATTAAAAATATGAACCTCAGATCCAAAACTTGAAAATGCATAGGCCAGTTCTATGGCAACCTCACCACTCCCCAGTATTGCAATCTTTTCCGGAAGATCTTTAATTGTCCAGATATTATCACTGGTATAATAATTATTATTGAGCCCCATGATATCAGGTATTAAAGGCCTTGACCCAGTGGCAATAATAAAATTTGTTGCCCTTATTTCAGTATCATTTACATAAACTGTATTATTATTCTTAAAATACGCACTCCCGTTGATTAGGTCCACATTTTTAAAATTTTTTATAACATTTTCGTATTTTATTGTTCTCTCATCTGAAACAAAATTTCTTAGAGATTCCATAAATTCCTGAAAATTAAGGCTTCCATCACCTGATATACCTGCATATAATGGATTTTTAAGGTTTTTATAAACTTTTGATGCCTCTATTAAATATTTTGAGGGAACACACCCAACATTAACACATGTACCGCCAAGATTTCCATGGCCGATCAGGGCTATTTTCATCTCGTTATTTGTTAGTTCGCTTGCCTTGATGGCCGCTGCAAATCCTGCAGCACCCCAGCCTATAATTGCAAGATCATATTCATTCATTCTTAACACTTCTCAACTGTGCCTTATACTTCCCTCTGAAAACATCAAGGCTTAGGAGTGTTTCTGGCTTTACTGTATCATCAGCATGCACCAGTGCCGTGCCATCCTTTAAGGAAACCTCCGCGTCTTTGACACCGCTTGCACCTAAAAGGCCGGTTTTAACATGAAGCACACAGTCATCGCACGTCATTCCATAAACTCTCAATTCTATTGTTTTAACCATAAATATGTAATTTAATATTGGTATATAATCTAGAAAGTAAAAAAAAATTTACCAATAAAAATTTTAAAAGTTCATATATATTAAGCTCAGTGGCTTCCCATTTGATTGATGTGTGAATTTGCCGAATTAATTATGATTGTTCTATTTTCCTTTATGGGAATTCAATCAACATTGTAAGATTTTAATTTTTTATATCTTGTCACAACCACCGCACCCAAAAAGTAGATAATACCTATGAAAACAAATATAAACATGCCCTCTGTATATGCCTTTGTAACTGCAACAGTTGCACCAAAAACCAGTGGAATAATTATCCCCCAGAGTGTTTCCCAAAATCCTATATGTCCACCCCACTGACCTGCATAGGTCCTTGGAACAATGAAGGAGCTAACTGCCCACTGTATGCCTGACCATCTTAAAAGGAAGAATGTAATGGCCAGGATTAAGACAGCCTCAAATGCACTTGTTGCATATATTGTGGCAAGTATTCCAAATGTAACACCCAGTGAACTGACAGAAAATCCCACCTTCATTCCCCTGTTTGGACCGTATGATCTGTTCAAATAATCAACAATAAAACCACCAATTATTTCTCCAATAAATCCCATTCCCCATACTAATGCTGTGTAACCAAGGGTTAAATTTAATGATTGATGCCTGGCATAAAAAAGATACAGTGGAAGCCAGGTTAAAAGGCCAAAAAATATCCCTGCCTGTGCTCCAAGTCCCATCATTGTTCCCCAGTAATCTCTGGTAACCAGCCATGACCGTACCGGGAGTTTTTTCTGCTCCTTTATATCATCCCGGTTCTTAATTATATAATTTAATTCTTCCCTGCTAATTCTTGGGTCCTTTTCTGGAGAATCATAGAGAAAATATGCAAGTAAAAGTATTAAAAATATTGTTAACCCGCCACTGATTATAAATGCCAGCCTCCAAGCCAGATTATTATTCACCACATACGTCAGTGCAAGAAGTAATAGCGTTCCCAGAACCACACCTGCATTAACACCAGAATCGCCAATTGTGCCACTTCGCGCCTTTTCACTTTTTGTCATCCATTCAGCGGTTATTTTTGTTATTCCGGGAAAACCAACAGCCTCACCTATGCCTAGAAGAATTCTATTAATAACAAGGTATATTCCGGAAAAGGCACCTGCAGCAGTTAACTGCACAATTCCCCAGCCTGTGCCGGAATACGCAAATACTTTTTTTGCACCAAATCTATCCAGAAAATATCCCACAACAGGATTCATAATTAAATAACCATAGGTAAAGCCATCCCCCACCAGAGCCTGAAAATAAGGATTTAAATTAAACTCAGATGTAAGTATTGGCAGGGCTGTTGATACTATCCCCCTATCAATATAATCAAATGTTATTATTCCAAAGGCAAAAAGTATGACGGTCCATCTTAAATGACCCCCAAGCATTTTGCTATTATGTATGTTCATATCATCTTCCATGCTATAGCATGGCAATGTAATAGATAAAATTTATGCAATAAATTTATTTTTTATTGATTATTGTCTATTATATTCAATACAACATGATTTGCTGTTTTAACAATAATAAAGTTAGATTTTTTCTGCAGCCTAACAATGTTTTTATAATAATTTGGGAGATTTATTTTATACCATGCGTAATTTATGATTTTCATAATTTCATCATCATTCATTGACCTAAATTTGTAGTAAAAGCTTTTGGGGTCATTATTTGATTCATGTATAAGATTATAAAATCTTGATATATACCATGACCTTACATAATTCATCCTTGCCTTAATGAATATTAATACATCCACATGTTCATAAACGTGGCATTTATTGAAATTATTTCCAAAACCAAGGCCTTCCAGAATTATAATATCTGGGTCTCTTATAATGTAATTTTCCTGTATTATGTCATAATATAAATGTGAATATACAGGTATGGATATAAATTTAATACCAGATTTTATTAGCATAAAAAATTGGCAGAACAGTTCATTTTTATAACTTTCAGGGAATCCTTTCCGGTTAAGGATATTTTCCCTGATAAGCTCTTCATTACTTTTTAAAAAATTGTCTGTGCTAACACGGCATATATTTTTACCGGGTAGCATATTTTTAAGTATTTCCTGGAATATATAAGATAATGTTGTCTTTCCGGATGCAACGCTGCCTGTTAAACCTATTATAAATGGTTTTTTATAATTTTTTTTAATAAATTTATCGACTATGTTTTTCAGGAAATCTTTATAAATCTCTTTTTGTTGCTTATAATCTCCAATAATGTAATTATTCAATATCTTTGCACCCTCATGGGTATAGGTAATAATATATATTATTTTTAATGGACATATAATAAAATGCAAATTTTATCCTTATTTAAATTATGGGACTACGCTATTTTATATAAAATATTCAGGTATAAACTCTTCATTAAATAAGTATTTTGTGTATATTTAATGATTAAGAAAAGTATTTAAATTGTTAATTCATTTTTTAATATGGCATTTAAGGCGTTATTCATAAGGCCTAGCAATGCAACTGGCAGTGCATATATGACAAAATGGGGATTTCTTCCCGCACCGCTGGGCCTTTTAGACCTTGCCGGGGAAATATTACGGATACCTGGTGCAGAGGTTAAAATTATAGATATGGAGGGTGATAATCTTACACTGGATGATGTTGTTTCAATGTCTGTAAATTATAAACCTGACATGGTGGGAATAACCCTGCACGCAACTGCCGCACATAACAATGCAGGGTATATAGCCAGAAAAATTAAGGAAAGTTTACCTGATACGGTTATGGTTGCAGGCGGGCATCATGCAACATTTCTTCCTGTAGAAATCATAAATTCTGGTTTTGACATTTCAGTTCTTGGTGAGGGGGATGAGACAATATATGATATAGCCATGGCCATAATTAATCACCACGATTTTTCCACTGTTAAGGGAATTTATTACAGAAATGGTGATAGAATATTAAAAACTGAACCCAGGGAACTAATATCGGATCTTGACTCATTGCCATATCCACCACTGGAGCTCCTGGACAGCAGTAAATATACATTTAAGGTATATGGTGAGCATGAAAAGGTTATGTGCCTTGAAACCTCACGTGGATGCCCATATGCATGTGATTTCTGCTCTGTAACCCCCACATGGGGAAATAAGTGGCGCAATAAATCAAATGACCGCATCATAGAGGAGATGAAGAGGGCCAAAAGCGCAGGGTACACATGGATATTTTTTACAGATGATATCTTCATAGTCTTCCCAAATGTTAAGCAGCGTGAGGAGTTATTTAAAAGAATAATAGAAGAAAAAATAGATATGAAGTGGATAGTTCAGATGCGTGCTGATGTCACATCAAAAAATCCTGAATTAATTAAACTTGCAGCAGAGGCGGGAATGGGAATATCATTCCTGGGTGTTGAATCCGGAAGCAAGGAAATTCTTAAAAAAATGCATAAGGGTGAGTTTACACCGCAGTCGGTGGATGCTGTAAGGATACTGTCCCAGAATAATATAGTTGTTCTGGTGGGTATGATGATAGGTGCACCATATGAGAGGTTAAGGGATGCCATATCAACCGTGAGGTTTTCAAGAAAGCTTGGAAGGGCTGGTGCAGATGCCGTTCAATTTTCAATATACACCCCATTGCCAGGAACAAGGATATTCGATAATGCACTAAAAAATAATGAATTGTTTACACTTGACTGGGACAGGTATGATGTTTTAACTCCCGTAATGAAAACAAAGGTTGGTCCTGTTCTGGACCAGATTATACAGTTTTATGCATCATATTCATTTTATATTTATAAATTTATTATAGGAAAGATACGTAATGACAGGCTTGGCGGGATTAAGAAAAAATTAATAGATAATGGAACACAGTTCATATTAAAAATGATGCCGGTATATCTAAGGGATTTCTTTTCATTTCCAAGGTTTTTATTTAAAACCTATGATCTTTATTCATATGGAAGGAAAAAAATGAAAATTTCACAGGAAAGGATTAAGGAAATTCTTCAAACTTCCAATAAGATAGTCTATGCAAACAAACAGAAAAACCCATATTTTATGATTAAAAATAAATAACCATCTTTAATTTTTTAATCCACCCTCAATGATTTGATATTGTTATTTATTATTTATAATATTTAAATGTATAAATTAACTGCTCTTAATTGGACTTTAAATTATATTTATGGCCTATCCATGACATTAAATGATTTTACATTGTATCTTCTGATGGTACTGCCAGTGGTTATTATTCCACTGCCTATTAATAGCAAGCCTCCTATTATTGTATACAATGACGGTATCTGCCCTAATAATATCAGTGCAAATATTATTGCAAAAACAGGATCAAGATAGCTCAGTATTGAAACTATCTGTATGTTTAAATTTTTTAATGAATCATACCATAAAAATAATGCAAGCACAGTCTGCACGGATCCTGATATTATTATAATTATTATTACATCATAGTTTATTATGAATTTGGTTATAAATAAAAACGGTAATAATATTATTGCTGATATTACCGACTGCAGAAACACCAAATCTATTGAATTTACATATCTGGAGGAAAATTTGCTTGTTACAGATAATAAACCGTATGTTATCCCAGATAGCAATGCCAATATTATGCCAATTATATTTAAATTCAATGACCCCAGTGACATTATTATTATTCCTGTGAAGGATACAAAAATATTCAATAACCCACCATTATTTATTTTTTCCTTCAAAAATGGTGAGAATAATATGGCTATAACCGGGCCAGTATAATAAAATATTATTGCCTCTGAAACAGGGATCATAAAAACTGCATAAAATAAAAAAACCCAGTTTAATGATAATAATATACCGGATAAAATTACATAAAAATTGGATAATTTCTTTAATATTTTTATCAGATTCTTCCTTAATATTATTGATAATAACAGAAATGATATTAAAACTCTAAAGAAAACAAAAACGGGTGATGGGAGCATTGACCAGATGGCAAAAACAGGTATGGAACCCCATATTACAGTTGACGATAATATTTCTATAAGACCCTTTTTAGAATTATTATAATCGATTAAACCACCAAGTTGCCATATAAGATAAATATATAAATTTTTAGTAGCTAAAAAATCCAAACTCTGAATTATGTAATAAGAATTAAAATTTATATTATATTATTTATATTTTATTACATTATTTTAAAATATGCTTCAAAACTTTTATATGAATTGATATTAACAAATTATGATAGAATTTCATGTGGGCTGCTCGGGATGGTTTTACCTTCACTGGAATAGCCTTTTTTATCCATCAAATCTGAACAAAAGGAGATGGTTCGAATACTATTCAGAAAGGTTTAACACTGTGGAAATTAATTCAACGTTTTATTCCATGCCAGATGCCAAGCGTGTAATTAAATGGTATAAAATGTCTCCAAAAAATTTTTTATTTAGTGTTAAGGCAAATAGATATATAACCCACATTCAAAAATTGAATGGCTGTACTGATACTCTTAATACATTTTTAGGGGCAATAAAGAATCTGAAGGAGAAACTGGCATTTATATTATACCAAATGCCGCCATCATTTAAATATACAGATGAAAATCTAGAAAGAATTTTAAACAATATTCCTGCTGGAGGAATTGTTGAGTTCCGACACCGTGGATGGTTTGATATGAATATAATAAAAAATATAATTGCCAATGGCATACATGTCGCCTCGGTAAGTTCTAAAGATTTACCACTGATATTCCCTGATGATAATATAATATATTTTAGGCTTCATGGTGATGAAAACGGTTATGCAACAGATTATTCAAGTAATAAATTAAAAGCCTTCTATAATGAAATCATAAACATAAAGCCTGAAAAAGCATTTATTTATTTTAATAATGATTACAACGCAATGGCACCAAAAAATGCACTTGAAATGCTAAATATCATAAATGGATAAATATCAAATTATTTTTTGGTGTTAATTATAAGAATTCAGTTTTAATTTTGCTTGCAGTTGAAACCATTTCCTCTGCAGCCTTTGTATAATTCATAATCTTCATCATTGGCCCCCTCAGATGGAACTCACCAGTAATTAATCCCTGTATGGGATCAATCTGTGATTTTATTAATTTTATCCAGTTTGAATAGGTTCCATAATATAAAAATGTTGATTCTGGGAGCTTGTTAAGATTTTCAGAACATTTATACTCAATGCATTTTCCTCCGGAAAGTTTTAAATAAAGATACCAGTTTTCTGGATGTTTGTCATCTGCATTTATTCCAAAGGTAATTGTATCGTTCCAGTCTTTTCCATTAATATAATATTCTTTATTATTGTTTAATAGGTCAACAAATTCTTCAGCCCATTCTTCAGTGCAGAATAAAGTCATAAAAATTCATCTTTAAATAGTATATAATTCCTGTTAAATGGAAATTATATCTCTATTATTTTATTGCCCAAATTTAAATTATAAGGTTTTGTTTTCTAATTAATACATTTATGAATTATCAAAATAAGACCATGCATAATTATAATTAACAATTGGCTATTTAAATTTATAGTAACATATCCTTATTCTGATAATTTATAGTAAATATCTAGGCTAA
>NZ_LKBG01000261.1 GCF_001402945.1 Acidiplasma aeolicum | reverse complement strand
TATATAATGAGAATGAAAAAACTGAAAGAATTTTAAAAAAAGTATAGGTTTTAATACAATTTATTTTCGAATATTTAAATATTCATATACATTTTTGATCATTTCCCTCTGATTTTCATGGCTTAAATTTTTCATGCAATCATTATAATCAAGCCATATATATCCTGAATGCTCCGCAGAAATCCTAATACTGGCATTATCATTTATCTGTGATAAAAACATTTTTACATGCTTTATTACCATATCATTTCCCCTTTGAAATTTGTAGCACATTGAATATGAAAATTTCCTATCAATATCATCAGGATTAATTTTAATTCCAGTTTCCTCAAATGTTTCCCGGATTGCAGCCTCAATTTCTGTCTCATTTTTTTCAATATGCCCCTTAGGGAAATCAAGCCACCCCTCAGATCTTTTTAAAAGCAAAAACTTTAAACTGGAATTTTTTTTATAAAGTATAATGCCGTAACTGTATTCATTAAGCTCCATGATTACTGATTGTTGTATCCCTTATATTGTTTGGCATTTTTAAATTTTAAATATAAATTAAACATACAAAATAAGTTAAAAATGTCAGATGAGAATCTTAATACTTTATTAATGGACAAAAATTTTATTAAACTAACAGGTCCACCGGAGGACTGGCTTAACTTCCTTTATACCGGAACATGGGGGTTCAGGGATAAACCAAGGTTAAAATCCATGTATAATAAAATAGATGTAAATTCAAGTGTTTTTTTGCTCCATTCGATGCATACCGAATATATAAATATGCCATATAAAATTAAAACAGGAATAATTGGCTTTGGATTCGCATCCGGTAAATATATTCTGGATAAATCAGATATAATTCCTGATTATGGAGATAATTTTAGACCCTTAAGATTGCAATTTTCAAAGGTTTATCTGTTTGGAGATATATGCGAGATTAAAATTAATGCATTTGAAAAAATTTTATCCTCAGGAATTAACGAGGCCGGATATTACATAGACGCACTTTTAAGGAATTCCATTTCATTCAATGATTTAAAGGACAATATGGTAAGCATACAGCCACAGGGTGCATTACAGGAGCTTGATAAAAAAAATAATGATGCAATTCTGGCAATATTATCAAAAAAATCAACGAAATTACTGGAATTTTCAAAATAAATATTACCTGGAATCATTTTAAAATAAAAGTATTAATTTATTTATATAAATTCCAAAAATCTATATTTGGTTATGTTGATACAAAATAATGAGACTTCTGGCAGAAATTTATCCATTCGTAAAAGAACATAATTTAAAATCAGAAATAGAAAACATGGAGGGCTTTGATGGATTTAACATACCTGATAATCCACTTGGTTATCCAAAAATACCGCCGATTCTAATAGGATACATGATACGGGAAAAATATTTTAAAAAGGATATAATTATAAATCAAGCTCTTAACAGCGTTGGTGAACTTTATGTACATTCAATTATAAAAGCTGCAAAAATGATTAAATCATCAATTGTTTTTACCATGGGTGATGAACCAAAATATGGAAAAAGATTAAATGAGATATCATCTGAAACCGCCGCATCAATTGCTGCTGAAAGTAATGTTAATGCGGGATTGATAATAAGTTTTTCCTACAGTTATGCAAAAATAAAGGAAAGAATGAAATCAAATGCATCATTTTATCTTGCCCTTAATCTTAAAAAACCGGAAATGCTTGAAAATTTAGATGCATCTAAAATAATTCCTTATATTATCATAAAAACAGAAAGAAATTCAGAAACCATAGGATCAATAAAACAGCCATACATAAATGAAAATTCATTAAAGGATTACTGTGATGCACTTGAATCTTATGGAATAAAAGCGGTTATTTTATCCACCCCGGGTGACAAAAAGGGGCTCATAAAAATTTTAAATGAGGTACAATAATTATAAACATTGATTCTGTATAAACTTTATAAGTATAGATTGCATCTATTATAGGATTTAGTATGGATAAATATGATTCATCACAGATACAAATACTGGAAGGTTTAAAGGCTGTCAGAAAGGTTCCTGGCATGTATATAGGTTCAACTGGGACAGAGGGCCTGCACCACATGGTTTATGAGGTAGTAGATAACTGTATAGACGAATCCATGGCAGGATTTGCATCCAATATAAATATTGTAATATATAGGGATGGATCAATATCTGTGGAGGATGATGGAAGGGGAATTCCTGTAGATATACATCCTAAGTATAACAGGCCGGGCCTGGAAATCGTTATGACAGAGCTTCATAGCGGTGCAAAATTTGATAAAAAGGTATATAAGGTTACCGGCGGCCTTCACGGTGTGGGAGTTCATGTGGTTAATGCACTTTCAGAATACTTAATTGCCCTTGTAAAAAAAGATGGTAAGATATACTATGAAAGATTTGAGAGGGGCATTCCTGTGTCAGGTCTGGTTACATTAACCCCTGATGAGGCAAAAAATGATGAAAATATTAAAGATATTGTTATAAAATATCCAGAACATGGAACAATAATAAAATTTTATCCTGATAAGGAAATATTTGACAGCACAGATTTTTCATACAGCGTCATAAGTGAAAGGATAATGGACCTTGCATTTCTTAATCCAAAAATTACAATTAATTTATCAGATTTTAGAACAAACAAATCAGAATCATTTCATTTCGATGGTGGCCTGGTAGAATATGTGCAGTATTTAAATCAGGGAAAGGAGGTAATAAATAAGGATCCAATACACTGCTATGAAGAATATAAAGATTACACCGTTGAATTCGCCATGCAGTATAATAACGATGTCCCTGAAATATCAGAAAGCTTTGTAAATAACATAAAAACACCGGAGGGCGGCACGCATCTTACAGGTTTTCATACCGGCGTCTCAAGGGCAATTATAGACTATGCAAAGAATAAAAATTTAATAAAGGGGGTTTCAGCGATTACCGGAGATGATACCAGGGAGGGTCTTGTATCAGTGCTGCATGTAAAGATGTACAATCCACAGTTTGAGGGACAGACCAAGGAAAAGCTTGGGAACAGTGCAGTTAAAAATATTGTTTCATCAATAACAGAAAAATACCTTAAGGAATACTTTGAATCATTTCCCCTTGTTGCTGAGGCCATTATAAGAAGGGTTCTTGCTGCATCAGCTGCAAGGGAGGCATCAAGAAAGGCCAAGGACCTTGTAAGGAGAAAAACTGCACTTGAGAGCGGAAGCCTTCCCGGTAAGCTTGCAGACTGCTCATCAGACGATTCAAAAATAACGGAAATATACATAGTTGAGGGTGACTCTGCAGGTGGATCTGCAAAGCAGGCAAGAAACAGGGAATTCCAGGCAATACTCCCATTGAGGGGTAAAATACTTAATGTCGAAAAGGCAAATGACAATAAGGCTCTTGAAAATGAGGAAATAAAAAATTTAATAACAGCCATAGGAACGAATATAAAGGATAAATTTGATATAAGGAATTTAAGGTATAATAAAATCATAATAATGACCGATGCGGATGTGGATGGTGCACATATAAGGACACTCCTGCTAACATTCTTTTACAGATTTATGAAGGATCTTATTGATCAGGGCCATGTATATTTTGCCCAGCCTCCATTATACAGAATTCAAAAGGGGAATGACATACACTATGTTTTCTTCGAGGATGAAAAGGATGATTTGATTAAAAAGCTTGGTGGCAATGTAATAATACAGAGATTTAAGGGTCTGGGTGAGATGAACCCGGAACAGCTCTGGGATACCACGATGAACCCTGAAACGAGGAAGCTTGTGCAGGTTACAATAGAGGATGCCTATTATGCAGATCAATTATTTAGCATATTAATGGGTGAAAAGGTGGAGCCCAGAAGAAAATTCATTGAGGAAAACGCAAAGTACGTAAAGAATCTTGACATATGAGGGTGAGATAAATGCTTGTAAAACCTATAGAGGAAGAAATTAAAACATCATATTTAGATTATGCAATGAGTGTCATAGTCAGCAGGGCAATACCTGATTTCAGGGATGGGTTGAAGCCTGTACAGCGTAGAATACTTTATTCCATGTACGAGCTGAATGTGACCCACGATAAACCATTCAAAAAATCTGCACGTATTGTTGGAGAAACCATGGGTAAGTATCATCCACATGGCGATATGGCAATATATGATGCACTGGCTCGAATGGCACAGGATTTTTCATTAAGATACACATTAATTGATGGGCAGGGTAACTTTGGATCAATAGACGGCGATTCCCCGGCTGCCATGAGGTATACAGAGGCAAGGCTCCAGAGAATTGCAGAGGATATGATGCAGGACATAGATAAGGATACTGTAGAATTCATGCCGAATTTTGACGGTTCATTAAGGGAACCATTATATTTTCCATCAAAGATACCACAGCTGCTGATTAATGGTACATCTGGAATAGCGGTGGGAATGGCCACAAACATGGTACCACATAATTTTAACGAGGTTGCAGATGCAATTATATATTCTGTTGATAATCCACAATGTTCTGTTAATGAACTTTTAGGTTTTATTAAGGGTCCGGATTTTCCCGGCGGTGGCATTGTTTACAAAAGCAGTGACATGCTTGACATATACAGAACCGGCCACGGAAAGGTCCTGTGCCAGGGAGAGATTTCAGAGGAGAAAAAGAAGATAATAATCACAAGCCTGCCATATGGTGTGAATAAGGCAGTTTATATTCAGAATGTGGCGGATCTTGTTAAAAATGATGTTATCAGCAATATATTGGATATTAAGGATGAAAGCGACAGGCATGGCATAAGGATAGTTATTAAGGTTAAGGACGATGATGAGAAAAAATTAACAATAAACCAGCTGCTGGAACACACACAGCTTGAAACATCAATAGGAGTTAACAATCTCGTGCTTTTGGATAACCAGCCGGTTACAATGAACCTGAAGGAAATGATAGACACTTTTATAAACTTCAGGCTGGAAATAATTAAAAAAAGGTCAATATTTGATTTAAATAGGTTAAGGGAAAGGGAACACATACTGACTGGATTAAGCATTGCACTTCAGAACATAGATAAAGTCATAGGAATAATTCGCGGTTCCGAAAATGTTGATACGGCACGGAACAGGCTGATGTCAGAAATAAATCTTTCAGAGAAACAGGCTGTGGCAATACTGGAAATGAGATTGCAGAGATTAACAGGTCTTGAAATTAAGAAGATAGAGGATGAATTAAAATCAATAAGGGAGAACATCATAAAATTAAATGAAATAATAAATAATGAGAACAAAAGAAGGGAGGTCCTAAAAAATGAAATGATTGAACTAAAAAGGCTTTATGGGGACAAAAGAAGGACAAAAATACTTGACCGTGAACTTGTTGAAAGAAATGATGAGGATCTGATTCCAAACGAGGAGTCAATTTTAATATTAAGCAATAACGGACTAATTAAAAGGGTGTCATCTGAGGAGTATAATACACAAAAGCGTGGTGGCAGGGGCATTGTGACTGTAACAAGGCGTGAGGATAGTGTGAGAAGCATACTGTCATGCATGTCGCATGACCTCCTTTATTTCTTTACAAACACCGGAAGGGTGCTCAGTGCAAAGGCATATACTATAGAGAAAAAATCCAGGACGGCAGTTGGGGTTTCCGGTTCAACATTCCTTAAGCTGCTTGACGGGGAGATAGTAAGGCAGATAATGAGGTCTCCTGAGGATAAAAAATCATTCCTTATAATAGTTACAAAAAATGGTTTTATTAAAAAAACACCTGTCAGGGAGATACTTAACATGCGGGAATCTGGTGTAAAAATCATTAATCTTGACAGGGATGATGAGGTGGTTTCAGTTTCAGATCTTGTTAAACCCTCCAAAATATTTATAGTTGCATCAAACAGCAAGGCTGCAATATTTTTAAGTGATGAGGTTTCATCCACAGGAAGAACATCAAGGGGCGTTAAATCAATGAAGTTAAACGGTGCCGAGGTAATAAATGCATTTCTCGTAAACGATGATGACACTGTACTAACAATTACTGAAAATGGAATGGGCAAGAGAACACAGGTATCTGAATTTACAGTACATCACCGTGGATCCAGTGGTAATCTTATATTTAGGGAAAGTGACCGTACCGGGTCTATAGTTACAGCGCTGCCTGTTAGGGATGGGGATGAGATATTAATTATAACAAAGAAGAGCAAAACAATAAGAATTAGTGCGGATGAAATTAGAATACTATCAAGGGTTACATCAGGTGTAAGATTAATAAATCTGGATGATGATGACTCAGTCATAGCCGCATCTGTTCTATAATTTATATTTTAATAAATTTATTATTAACCTTTTAATTGTGCATTTTACCATCTTTATAAAAAATAAACCAGAAATATTTATAAAATTAGTTACAATAACCACCAATGAAAGTTTCTATTATAGGTCTTGGCCATATTGGAAAGGCAGTTCTTGGTATTTTAAATGAAAACAAAAAATTATTTATGGAAAGGTATGGCAAAAGCATTGAGGTTATCTCTGTATCTGATTCAAAAAATACAGTATATGATAAAAATGGTCTCGATCTGGAAAAGGTTCTAATGTACAAGCAAAGGAACCAGCTTGGGGAACTGGCAGAAAATATAAAATTCGATGAGATTTATTCACTTGAATCAGATGTTATTGTTGATATGTCACCGGCCACAAAGGACGGAATTGCAGGAATGAAATTGTACACATCAGCCTTTGAATCGGGCAAAAATATTGTGACCTCAAATAAGGCCCCTCTGGCACTTCACTGGAAGGAGATTATGGAGGGTGCATATAAAAACAAGAAAAGAATACTTTTTGAATCTTCTGTTGGTGGTGGCACACCACTATTTAATTTAAATTCATACTGTTTAAAATCATCAAATATACTTGAATTTAAGGGTCAGGTAAGTTCAACAATAAATTTTGTATTATCACAGTTACTGGCCGGCCTGGATTTTAATGATGCTGTAAAAACTGCACAGAACATGGGGATTGCAGAAACCGATTACCATGACGATACCAATGGCCTTGACGGTGCCAGAAAAACGGTTATAATAGCCAATGCACTGCTAAATAAGGATTACACATTGAATGATGTGAAATATGATGGCATTGAAAACCTAAAAGATATTAATTACATGAAGGAATCAGGAAAAATATACCGTGTTTTATCACATATTAAAAATGAGAATGAAATTACAATAGAATCAAAAATTTTTGAGCTGGACAGAAAAGAAACACTTGCATGCCTGGATTCATTGTCAATGGGGTATCTGGAAAAAACAGATAACAATGATGATATAACAATCTTTGAAAAGCATGACGGCCCGCTTGAAACGGCGGCGCAGGTTGTTAATGACCTTCTCATAATATAAATTTTTTATATTGATTAAAAAAGGCAATCTAAATTGCCGCAGCCATTGCAGCGAATACACCTGTTATAAATAATAGCACAAACCATATAAATACCTGCATTATTACCAAAAGCAGTCCCCTCTCCATGCTTATTCTATAAATCTGCGAATAAACATATAAAAGAATAATAAATGTTATTAGAAAGGCAAGCAATGTCCCAAGAATGGGAATTGGAAAGAATAAAAGGCGAAGTCCTGCATAAACCACTATTATTATAATTGCTGTCATAATTGTTGAAATAACCGCATTGCCCAGTGTCGCGGTGGATCTCCTGGCCACTATTTTTGAGGCTATATACATTGGAATGGATATTATTACTATCATTATTAAGACCGCTATTAATGCAAGTATCAGGCTAAATATAATCATTAAGGGGGATATCATAATGTTATTATTTAAGACTTTGTCATATTTATATTAAAATTATTATCTTTATCCTGAAATATTTAATGCTATTATTTAATAAAAATGCCTGTTAAAAATCATCAAAATAATATATTTTATAACAATTATAAGTTATGAAAGTTTCAATTATAGGTGTCGGCACAGTTGGTAGATCAATAGTAACTGGAATTGCAAAATTAAAAAATTATGAGATTTTTCTTAGCTCTGGATCATATGAAAGGCTAAAGTCATGGAATAACGGCAGATATAATATTTTTCAATCCAATTATGAAAATGCGAAAAATGGGGATATTATAATATTATCAGTAAAACCATCAAATGCGGTAAAAATTCTGGAGGAAATTAAAGATGTGGCAAATGGCAAGGTTATAATTTCAGTTATGGCAGGAATAACCATTAATTTAATAAATAAATATCTAGATAAATCGCCTGTTATCAGGGTTATGCCAAACATTCCCATGCTTGTCCAGAAATCAGTAAATGCCTTTTGCTATTATAATTTAGATGATGAAAATAAAAAAATAGTACTTGAAATATTATCGTCCTTTGGCACACCTGTTGAAATTAAGGAAGATTATATAGATGCAGTAACAGGTTTGAGTGGCAGTGGCCCTGGTTTTATCTCTGTAATGATAGATGCAATGATATCTGCTGGAGTCAGGCTTGGCATTCCAAAGGATACTGCTAAATATCTTACACTGGAAACATTTATTGGAACGGCAAGTCTGATCAGGGAATTAAAAATTTCACCTTCAGACTTAAGGGATGAGGTAATGACACCAGGAGGGACAACCGTTGCTGGCCTTTATTATCTTGAAAAAGGAAACATAAGAACCCCCCCGGCGGAGCTGTTGAAATGATAAAAAATGGTGCCCTTGATGGCGT
>NZ_LKBG01000260.1 GCF_001402945.1 Acidiplasma aeolicum | reverse complement strand
TATGCCAAGGGTAAGGACGCCAGATCACTGAGTGAAATAGTCGGTGAGGAGGCACTGAGTGAAACCGATAAATTATACCTTAAATTTGGCGATGATTTCGAAAATAGATATGTTAATCAGGGTGATGCAAACAGGTCAATAGAGGAAACATTAAACCTGGGCTGGGACCTTCTTTCAGTGCTGCCTGTTGAGGAAATGAAAAAGGTTAAATCAGCTCATATATCAAAATATGGCAAATGGGATAGTAATGGCAAATAATGTTAGATTAACAAGAATAGAATTAATGAATACCAAAAAAAGGATCAAGGTTGCATCCAGAGGACTTGATCTTTTGAAAATGAAAAGGGCAGCACTTGTCATGGAATTTATGAAGATTAACAGTGAAATAAAGGGATTAAGGGAAAATGTAAGAAATGATATTGAACTTGGGATAAATGAAATTAAAATGTCAGAGATTATAGACGGTACCCTTGAAATTGAAAGGGTATCATACATGTCATCAAATCCTGAGGTGTTAATAAATACAAAAAACATTATGGGTGTAAAAATACCAGATTTAAATGTAAATATAAGCAAAAATACACTTAGCAATGAATATCTCGTTTCATCTGTACCGGTGTCTGTTTATGATGCAATATTAACATTTAAAAAAATTTTCAGTGAATTGCTTGTAATTGCACAAAAAGAAAGTTCAATGAGAAAATTATTGTATGAAATAGATAAAACCAACAGAAGGTCAAATGCCATAGAAAATATAATGATACCCAGATTAAACTTAAATTTAAAGATAATAAAGGAACATCTGGATGAAAGGGAAAGAGATTCATTCTCAACATTAAAATTTGTTAAAAGTCACGTGGTTGAAAATGAAGAATAATTTAGAAAAATTTAGAACCATAAAAAAGACTTTATTCGTTATTAATATAATGGCAACAGTGGTATTTATAATTATAATGGCGGTGGTGTTATTTAAATGACAGAAATAGATCAGCTAAAGGTTATTAAGGATAAGGAGGAAGAAAATAAAAAAATAATTGAGAAGTTAAAATCGGAAAAGGAGGCAGAACTAAACGAGATCAAAAATACATGCAACGATAGGGCTAAGAATATGGAAAATGAAATAATCAATAATTATAATAAGGCAATGCAGGAAATAAAGGATGAAGAAAAGAAAAAACTTGCAGACGCAATGGATCGTGTTAAGGCAAAATCCGAGGTAATGAAATTAGATCTCTCAAATAAAGAAATAGAGGATTATGTATTTAAGAAACTTGTAGATTATATAAAAGAGTGAGCTTTATGCTAAGGCCAGAAAAAATGGTAAAAATCCGCGTGGTTGGTACACTAGAAAAAAAGGATGTTATTATAGATGACCTTCACGACCTTGGCGTGATGCAAATTGAAAATGTTGATCCATCAGTAATAAAAATATTTGACAGGCAGGTAAATGAGGAGGATTATAAAACAATATCAGATTATCTTGCTGAATTCAGGGGATATATATCCATACTTCCAAAAAAACCTATTAAAAATAAGGTTTATTTTAATTCATACAATGATTTAATATCAGAAATATCAAAAATAAACATTAAGGATGAATTAAATGACCTAAAATCAAAAGAGGATGCATATCTTGGAGATATAAGGGAAAATGAGAATTTTATAAGAATATTTACCATAATTAAGGATTTTAATATAGATGTATCAGCATTGAATAATTCATACGTTGAAAGCTTTTTAATAGAGGTAAATGATAAAATTGAAAAATTATCGGCAGACTACATGAATAAAATACGAACCGGTAATTATTATCTTGTTACCATAAATAGAAAATATGAGGATAAATTTTTACCATCATTATCGGGTTTATCATCTCAAATATTACACATACCCGAATTTAATGGCACACCAAGCAAGATAATTAATGATTGCAATAAGAAAATTGAGGAGGATAGGAAAAATCTTGAGATTATAAGCAATGAATTAAACAAAATTTCAGATACATATTATGAGAAAATAGTCCAGATAGAGGAACAGCTTGAGGTTGAATACAAGGAGGCAGAGATTTCAGGTCAGATAGCAGCCACAGGAAATGTATTTGCACTTGAGGGCTGGATAGCACAGAAGGATTTTGATAAAACCATGGATATAATAGAAAAAGATACAGATAATCAGGTAATTATACAGAAGATAAAAACAAAGGAGGATCCACCAACACAGCTTTCAAATCCAAAGCATTTAAAAATATTTGAGTTTTTCATCAGGTTTTATTCATTACCAAAGGAGTATGAAATAGACCCAACATTGATATTTGCCATAATATTTCCAATATTCTTTGGTGTTATGGTTGGTGATGCAGGTTACGGCCTTGTTATATTATTATTCTCACTTTTTATAATTCACAGACTTAACCATCCACCGGCAGTTAGCCATATACCAAAAAAATTAACGAATTTTGTTTTTATGATAATGGGTAAAAACGCATTAATGAATCTGGCCAAGGCACTTATTCCCGGATCTATAATAGCCATTGCGGTTGGACTTTACTTTAACGCCTTCTTTGGCTTCACAATTTACCCACCATTTCATGTGGCACAGAGGCCGATTCCGGTTATTTATATAGGAAAATTGCTTTTAATTTCAGGATATATTGGTCTTGGACTGGTTACATTTGGTTTTATACTTGGCATTATTAATAATATTTATATAAATCATAAAAAAGAATCGGTTGCAAAGTTTGGCTGGATACTTCTTGCCTGGGCTCTTGCCATACTTGGTCTTAATTTAATACACAGGGTATCACTGTCGCCTACAAATTTCTCATCATTATTGGGTTACATAATGTTTGCAGTGGGCTTTGTCCTGATTATTGCCTTTGAGGGGACTCAGAGCCTCATGGAAATCCCATCCATAATAAGTCATATACTATCATATACAAGGATTGTGGGCATACTCCTGGCATCTGTTGTATTGGCCCTTGTCATAAACACTGTATTTGTGTCAACACTTTCGGGGCCAATTTACTTTGTGGTTCTTGGTTTAATAATACTTATATTTGGACAGTTATTCAATTTAATCATAGCTGTTTTTGAACCAGGCATACAGGGGGCAAGGCTTTTATACGTTGAATTTTTCTCAAAGTTTTACTTCGGAAACGGAAGACAGTTCCATCCATTTAAAACAGACAGAAAATATACATTAAGAAAATTTGACAGGACAAAATAAAGAAATATTAATATTATATGAAAATATTTTAATAATATGGAAAAAATAACAAATATAGATATTCTGGAGCTGGGGTCTCCCGAAGAAAAATCATCCCCATGGAGCTCAACCATACTCATTTTAAGGCTAACATCGTCAAACGGAAATGTCGGCTATGGAGAGGCACCAACAACATTAATGACACATCCGGTGCTTGAAAGCATGAAGGAGGTTTCAAGGATTTTTCAGGATAAGGATTATTACAATATAGAGGCAAACAACAGGGAATATTACAAAAATGCTTTTTATATATCCAAATCTATAGAGGAAACAGCAGCATTAAGTGCATTTGAAATAGCCTCATGGGATCTTATTGGAAAGGATCTTGGAACACCAGTTTATAAGATGCTTGGTGGCGTTTTTAATGATAAAATTAAGGCCTATGCAAACGGATGGTATTCTGACTGTGTGGAACCAGAAGATTTTGTCTCAAAGGCCAAAAAACTGGTAAATAAAGGATATAAAGCATTTAAATTTGATCCATTTGGAAATAATTATGATAAACTATCCACAGAGGGATTAAAACATTCAGTTAGCATAGTTTCAAAGATGCGTGAGGAACTTGGTGATGATATAGATTTATTAATAGAATGCCATGGCAGGTTTTCAACAAAATACGCCATAATGGCAGGGGAGGCGCTGGATCCATACAATCCACTTTTCATTGAGGAACCGGTGCATCCGGAACTTGAATTCGGGCTTTATGATTTTAAAAAATATGTAAACACGCCGGTGGCCCTTGGTGAGAGGCTTTTAAACAAGGAGGATTTTGCCAGATTTATTTCATCTGGCATGGTGGACATCATACAGCCAGATATAACAAATTCAAAGGGAATACTTGAGGGCAAAAAAATAGCTGCTGTTGCTGATGCCTTTGGCGTTCCTGTGGCATTTCATAATGCCTTTGGACCTGTGCAGACAGCGGCCACGCTTAATGTTGATTACACAATTCCAAATTTCCTTATACAGGAAAGTTTTGAGGAATCATGGCCCGAGTGGAAAAAATCCTTATTTACGGGATACACCATAGAAAATGGTTTTTTCAGGCTATCTGGGAAACCAGGTCTTGGAATAGAGGTTAATGAAAAAATATTAAATGAGAGCAGAACCGAAGCCATGGAACCACTAAACCCTAATGAACCACCATGGGTTGTTTCAGGCACATTTAAGCAATAATTAATTATTTAAAAATTTTATAAATATTATTTATATACTGGCGTTTTTTATAAAACCTTATTACTTTTTTAGCTGTCTGCTTAAATCCACAAGATTTTGCAATAGTTCACGCATAAATTTGATTGCAGTTTCATCATTTAATTTTCCGTTTTCATCAAATTTCTGCTGTGCAAATGGTACCATAACCTCAGGTTTGTTTACCGGTATCATGTTAAGAAAAACGCAGCTCTGTCTTAGATGGTACTGTGCTCTTGCACCACCTATCATACCTATTGAGGCACTCATTATTGCCACAGGTTTTCCATCAAAAGAATTATCACCGTATGGTCTTGATGCAAGATCAATTGCATTTTTCAAAAAGCCCGGAACAGAGTAATTATATTCAGGTGTTACTATTAGAATGCCATCTGCATTTTTGATTTTATTTTTAAAATTTTTAACATTTTCAGGGTAATTATTCTCCATGTCCTGGTTAAAGAATGGGAGATTTGATATATCTGCTATTTCAAGTTCAGATCCATCTGGCATTAGCTCCGTGCAAGCTTTTAACAAATATGTATTATAGGATTGCCTTCTAAGGCTACCACCAAATCCAAGTATGTGTATATTTTCCATGCAGTTAAGATATAAGTATAAATTATAAACATTTGCTATATAGAAGTAAAGTGAATTTATATTATTCAACTTGAATCTTCTGACATGATTAATAAAATATTCTATCATATCCTGTTTGGAATAATTTTATAGTAACATAATTCTTGATGAACCTTTTGTGAGTGGTTTCAAATATCTTCTGGCTACAGTACCTGTTATGGGTTCAAAATTCATAATTAATAAATACAAATATAAAATGTGTAATCAAATGTTCATTATAAGATATTCTGAAATAGGGTTAAAGGGTGAAAAATCCAGAAGACAGATGGAAAATATATTAATACAGAATATAAAATCCGAACTGGAACGTTATAATATATTTCCAGAATTTAAAAAAAGTGACGGAAGAATATATATATTTACTGATTCTAAATTATTATACGACATACTTCCAAGAATTTTTGGAATAAAATCATTCTCACATGCAGAGGAATTTAAATTTAGAACCATTGAGGAAATTGTAAGCATTACAGTTTCAAAATTTTCTGGCATGATTTCAGGGAAAAAATTTGCAGTGTCTGCTAAAAGAAGTGGATCACACAGTTTTACATCAATGGATATAGAAAAAATTCTTGGGGATGCGCTGTATAAATACTCTGCAGGTGTCGATCTTGAACATCCAGATATAAGGATATACATAGAAATAAGGGATAATAGATTTTATTTATTTACCGAAAAGATAGAAGGTCCAGGGGGTCTTCCATTAAAATCTGAGGGTAAATTATTATCTCTTTTTTCTGGAGGTATAGATTCACCGGTTGCTACATATATGGTTATGAAACGTGGTTCTGCCACAGACTTATTATTTTGCAGCCTTGCGCATCCAGTGGATACCGTTCAGATGCTCATGGCGGCCAAAAATCTTTTGGATAAATATTCAATAGGTTATAATGCAAAAATATTCATAATTGATGGGTCAAAACTGGTTACTGCCATATCCGAGCATCCAGATCAAATGTATACAAATATAATTTTTAAAAAACTATTGTATGAATACGCTGAATATTTATGCGAGAAATATGGATATAATGGTATGGTTACTGGGGAATCAATAGGGCAGGTTTCATCTCAAACCCCACAGAATCTTATGCTTATATCCGAGGGGATAAAATATCCAGTTTACAGGCCTTTAATAGGTTTTGATAAGGAGGAAACCATTAATTATTCAAAATCAAAATCCTTATTTATGAATCAATCATCAGCAGAATTCTGTTCTCTTTTTTCAAAAAATCCGGGAATAATAGTTAACCATAAGGATTTTTACAATGAAATTAAAAAATTCAATGTCAAAGATTATATGCAGGAGCTTGTTGAAATTGATAAAAATACAATAGATGATTATATAAAATCAATAAAAAATAAAAGATTCAGGGGCGAACTTGATAATGTTGAATTCATTGATCTTAGATCAGGATCTGATTATGAAAACTGGCATGAACCCGGAGCCATAAATTTAAACCTCGGTGAGCTTAGAAATTTTATTGAACATGCAGACAGGTTTAAAAATTATGTATTTTACTGTAAGAAGGGACTGAACAGTGCATATGCTGCTTCCATTATGTCAAAACATGGTTTTAATGCATACTATGTCTCAGAAAGGGATTTGAAATCCATGCAAAAAAATTAATCAAGTTTATATTTAATATATTTCTTGTTTCCAATGGCAGTGAACATATCCATATCCCTCCCATTTTGCATTGTAAAATTATATATTTCCCTTAAAAGCCTGTTTTTTGTAACATCCTTATACTCCCTTAATTTAATGTTCTGCACCTTTATGTAATCCTGATCCCGTGGAAAGGCAATAAGCACAGTTTTGAAATCTGGATATGCAAGCTGGAAGACTCTTGCCTGCAGCCTGACATATTCAGGTAAGGGTTTTAGTGAAAAGCTTTTCATTTCATATATGGTTTTATTTTCGTAATCCACAAAATCTGGCTGTGCATATATTCCGGCCTCATCATTTATTATAATTATTCTAGTTCTATCCCTTAACAGTGAATTTTCATATATTACGCTTTTTTTAAATGCGTTTATAAATTTCCATCCCATGGCATAATAATACCTTAAATCAGAATTTTCCAGAGATATGCAGTTTTTATGCAGTTCATCCTTTAAAAGTGCAGTATAACTTCTCAGGGCCTTTATTGTTATATCCCTGTTTATTATATGCCTGTTTTTGAAATACACCATCTTTGAAACGGTATCATCAAGGCATTTGCCAATAACCATGGGTAATTTATCCCCTGTATGCTTTATAAAATTTTTAACATATTCGTGTGTTGCTATAACCCTCAATTTTTATCACTGCCTATTTAAGAATTTTACCTGTAGCCATCTTCCATAAATACAGATCAAAAATTCCCGGTTCCATTCCAAAATCATATGCAATGGAATTAAAAATTTCCTCATATTTTTTGTAATCCTTTCCTGATTTTATCTTTATATCATTGAAAAATCCGAAATTATGCAGTAATTTCATTATGTGCTTGTCAAGTATTGCAAAATCAAAAATACCAACATTTCTCAGAAAATGTGAAGCCTCCTTATATCCAACACCCTTGATATTTTCAACAAGATATTCCCGCACGTAATATCTGTCCCTGTTCCTTAATAATTTTTTTAAATCCGGTATAATGAATCTGGCGTTTACTATATACTCTGATCTTTTATTGTAAAATCTATATTTTATCTTCCTGAGTTCTGATCTTAAAGTCTCCAAATCATAGTCTATAAACCCCTCATTTATATACCTCTGTGTTCTTATGCCCATCTCGGCTGATGTATTTGCAGTCAGTATGCAGAAGCTTAATTCAATAAAAAGCGATCTGTTTCTGGATTTTCCCATATTTTTAAAATCTGCAACACGTTCCTCAATACTGTTAAAATAATTATTCCTTATTTCATTTACCTTATCGACAAATAAATTGCTATACATAAAAAAAATTAAAATTTTTATTCTTTCTTAAAAGCTTCGTAAACTCTTTTTGCCCTTTCAAGTCTTTTTTCAACAACCTTCCAGTTTACGTTCTTCATGAAGGCATCAAGATATGGGGCCCTCTTTGCGCCGTAATCCACGTAATATGCATGCTCATAAACATCCAGTGGAAGTATCATAAGTGCGTTCCATATTGCTGCAGCGCTGTGTATATCTGCACCAACAACCCTTAATTTGCCGTAGTTTAAATCAAATATTAAATGTGCCCAGCCCCTAAAAGCTGTTCCTGTGGCCTTGAAAAGTGCAACAAAGTTCTCATAGCTACCAAAATCCTTCTCTATCTGTTCTTTTACAGAAGCTGGCATCTCAACATGATCCTTTGTTAGTGATTCAAAGTAATATTCGTGTAGCATTGAACCATCATAGTTAAAGGTTTCCTCAAGCTTCATCTCCCTAAGGTCACTGTAGTTCTGGTTTGCCTTTGAAAGGTCCACAGAAGGTAATTTTGACCATATTTCATTCAACTTTGCAACATATCCTTTATAATGGGCGTCAAAATGGTAGTCTATCTGTGTGTCTGAAATGCCGTCCAATCCTCTTGGTCTTAATTTTTCCTTAACTTCCCATGTTTCTGTTGCCATAATTATCCTTTTAGTATTATTTTATCATTTAAAAATTTATTGATAAAATTACAGCTTAAAATATAATATATACAATTT
>NZ_LKBG01000259.1 GCF_001402945.1 Acidiplasma aeolicum | reverse complement strand
GAGTACAGCATAAACATAGGCATGAATATGATACACGAAAAACTCTCAATGCTTAACATTTCACATACATACAAGGAATATCCTGTTGGGCACTTTAATACAAATCATCTTTATTTAGAATCAATGCCTGAAATATTAAAAGACTATTAAAAATATAAATTAAATTTAAAAATTAGTATGATATAATTTCATCTATCAAATCTGCATTTGATAGTATCATCCTTCTGCAGCAGTACCTTTCTATTCCAAGATTATCCAGAATCTCAGATTTTTCTGCACCGGTTGGTTCATGACCGGTTTCATTTCTTATCCTTTTGGATTCCTCCACAAATTTTATGTAATCTGAGGCTATGACCCTGCCACAGCTAAAACATCTTACCGGTATTATCATAGACTCACCTGTATGATTTCTGCCTCTTTGCACGGGCACCATAACCCATTGGCTTTTTCGGCATCTTTCTTCTTATATCATTAACAAGCATGGTTCTATCATATGATCTTAATGTATTTTCAAGCTCATGATCATCGCTGAAATACTGAACTATTCCCTTGGAAATTGCAGTTCTGCATGCATCTGCCTGCCCTGTATTTCCACCACCGTGCACTTTTATTTCTATATCTATTTCACTGGCACGGTCTCCGAGGATTTTTAATGGCTCCATCATTTTGTTTCTTAGCAGTTCTATGGGGTATAATTCTATTGGAACACCATTTATGAGAACCTTACCGGTGCCTTTTTTTGTAACGGCCCTTGCTATTGCCGTTTTTCTCTTACCTACTGTTAAAACCTCACTGCTCATTTACTTCACCCAATATTTTTGATATTTCACCAAGTGTTATAAAACCAGTTGCATTAATATTTATAGCCCTATCTACCTTAATAAAATCATTGTTCTGCAATGATTTTGGTATATTTGAGTATACAGTGCACCTCTTAAATGCTTCAAGGCCATGGGATGTTTTTACAGGAAGCATGCCCCTTATTGCACGCCTTAATATTGCATCTGGTGTTTTGGGATAATAAGGCCCTTTTCTTACGCTTCCTATATCCCTTCTATGATTAAATTTGTCAAGGATGTAACTCCTTTTTCCTGTTATAACAACCTTTGACGCATTTACTATTGTAACCTCCTCGCCCTGAAGTAACTGCTTTGCAACATATGCGGAAAGTCTTCCATAAATATGATTTTCAGCGTTTATATATATCATTTAAATCACCTTATTATTTTTATTCCAGTACCCTTTGGATTTTCATTTGCAAGATCCTGAAGATCTACATACTCGGCACCTGCGGCCTCAAGTTTTGCCCTGGCCTTTGGAGATGCCTTTA
Organism: Acidiplasma aeolicum; assembly: GCF_001402945.1. Lineage (GTDB taxonomy): Archaea > Thermoplasmatota > Thermoplasmata > Thermoplasmatales > Thermoplasmataceae > Acidiplasma > Acidiplasma aeolicum. Next base: position 7,549 of record NZ_LKBG01000259.1, on the reverse strand, counting down.
ATGCAGCAATTTTAATTTTTTTGTTAAAGATACCTGAGGATAATAAAAATCCGGGTATAACTATAACATCACTGTCATTAACCAGGTCATTCAACTTTCCAAGGTTTACCTTTGCATAATTTCTGCGTGAGGAACTCAATCTTAATGCTATGTCCCTCCAGAATGGGGAACCACTCTCGCGCGATCTTTCAAGCAAACCTGTTATTATGTTTACAATTTGAATGCTTGTCTTTCTCTCTACTTTGATCGACATGGCTCTATATTGATAATTAATTAATAAATTTATTGAATTTAAGTAAGGTGTTTTCCCTTTGGCTCCGGTGCAAGTAAATATGTAACGGTAAAACCAGTGATTTCGAAAATTATCAGGAAAATTAAAACATATTTGAATGGAAGGCTAAAGAGTATTATGGGGAATGCAATTGTACCAAGTATTGCACCTATTCTTGAAACAGATGTGGCGAATCCCATTGCAGTTCCCCGTATTCTAGTTGGGAATATCTCAACAGGATAATCGTAGGTAAGGTTTGTTGGACCTATATTATGAAATAAATGCATTATGGCAAAGGCCATAAATGTAAATATTAAGGTGAATGCTATGTAATTCGTTAGAATTGCGAAAACAATCAATGAAATGGCAGCACCGCCAAAACCAAGTATTTCCAGACTTTTTCTGCCTGTTTTTTCAACAAGGTACATGCATATAAGAAAACCTATAAAAACAGGTAATTCTTCTAAAAGTGTGGCAAGTACCACAAGGACTATATTTGAACTGCTATATGCAAATGCCGAGGGTGTATATTCCCATACACCATAACTTGAAACATCATAAGAAAACCATGCAATTGATACAAAAACAGTTGAGGCAAGATATTTTTTACTAAATAGATTTCTTATTTTTGAATCACCCCTTTCCACATCGGGTATTGAATCTATATCAAGGCCTGCAGACGAGGCAACCGCCTTGGATGATTTTAACGCCTCTGTTTTGTTGCCATTTTTACTGAGCCAGAATGGACTCTCCGGAAGATTCCTTCTGGAAAATATTACAATAACCGGAATCACAGCAGCGGTTATATAAAGGAGTCTCCAGTTTAACATGGATGGTGTATAAAGAATAACAGGTATGGAAACAAGCAATAATGCCACGCCACCAAGGGTCCATGAAAAGATATTAAATACAAGAAGTTCGCCTCTTTTATTTTTGGGAGAAAATTCTGCCTGTATGGAGGAACTTATTGGGTAGTCAGCGCCTATTCCAATGCCTGTAAAAATCTGGAATATTATAAATTCTATTATATTTGTTGATAATCCGCTTAATAAAAGGAATATTACTGTAATTACAAGATCATATTCATAGAGCTTTTTTCTGCCAAAGCGATCAGAAAGATTCCCAAGAACAATGCTTCCAAAGAACATTCCAATAAATAGGGATGAACCCATAATGGCGATGTAATATGCATAATATGGGGATGTAATTATGCCAAAATACTGCTTCATATAAAGGATTGCTATTGAATATATTGTTAATACATATCCATCCATAAAAATTCCCATGGAGGAAAGCATTGTTATCTTTAACAGGTATGGCGTAACTGGCAGATCATCTATTTTTCTATTTGATGTTAGCATTTTCCTTACGCTAGTTATAAATGCATAACCGATTGATAAACTTTATTCATGCGTTTTATTTTCCAGACGGTTTATGATCTGTCTTAGTATTCCCATTATTTTGTAAAATTCAGATTCTGTTATCTGGGCACGGCCAATGATTTTATTAAGCATTGTCATAAGTATGTTGATCTGAAAATCCTTGTAATCCACTAAGGTTAACAAATATTCGATTCTGGACATTAAAACATTTAAATTTTCTGAGGTTATAACATCTTTAGCCTCTATAACATTTGTTTTATAGTATCTCACAATCATTTCATATAAAATAATCGCAACTGCATGGGATAAATTATAGACAGGATATTCGGGATTCCCTATAATTTTTATGAAAAAATTGCATTTATCCAGTTCAGAATTATGAAGGCCGTTATCCTCACGGCCAAATACCAGTGCAACCTTCTGCCCGTTCAGACCATAATTATCCCAGAAGTATTCTGGTGATACGGGGACACGCCTAAATTTGTTCCCTGATTTTGAAACATCTGATGTTCCGGCAATTATATCAAAACCTTTAATGGCCTCTTCAAATGTATTATATATTTTTGCATTTTTTAAAATGTAATCACCATGCATGGCGCGATGCATGGCCTCCTCATCAGGTATAGTCTTAATTATTCTTAAGTCTGTTAAACCACTATTTGCCATGGATCTGGCAACTGCGCCAATATTTCCCTGATATTTTGGTTCAACAAGGATTACTGAAATAAGATTTTTAATGTCCATTATTGCTTTTCTTTAACTTCCTGATTCTCGGAGGTGCCATTATTTTCTTCCTTATTTTCTTCCTTTTTCTCTGATTCCTGAACTTCCTCAGATTTCTTTTCCTCCCTCTTGTAAAGCTCTTTAATTATTGTATCCTTATCAGGTATGTATTTTCTTATGTCGTTTGCTATTCTATATTTTGAATCAAGCCAGTTAACATCAAATTTTGCCTTTTCAGGTATTTGAATATTTATTATATCATTTTCTAATGATACCTCAAATTCATCGGCGTCACTGTACTCCATATCTATTATGGCCTTTACCTTTTCAGATTCGTCAGTAATAACCTTTTTAATTTCGTATTTATAATACAGATCCTTACCTGCAAGTTCATGATTATAATCAATAAGCACCCTGCCCGGGGTAACTGATATTATCCTGCCAATTTTGTTGCCAATATTAACCTCCTTGCCGACCTCTGGTGTTATATTATTCCTCTGGAACTCCCTCATTGGAACAACCTTAATATTTTTATTATCCCTGAGGCCATATGCATCCTTTGCCGGAACAACAACCTCATATTCCTTTCCTATTTCGGCATTTTTAAATGAGTCATTTATTGCCTTAAACATGCCCTCGCTACCAATAATTAATACAACATCCTTGTATTTCTTCTTATCATCGAAAATATTCTCTGCCTTCGCAACATCTTCCTTGCTTGTTGATATTAATTTTTTGTCTGGGCCAGCCCTCATCTCGTAACTAAGTTCTATGAAATCACCATCATTCATTAACAATCACCGATAAACTTACTGTTTGAGATTAATTATTTATATATATATTTATTGAAAAAATCAGGTTTACCTTCTTAAGTTTGGTTTCATTTAATAATTTAATCAAAATTTTTTATTATCTATGCATTAATATAAACATTAATAAAAGAAAAGTAACCTCAACATTTTTATGTTTATATAAACGTTTTTATATTGAATAGTAATAAAAACTTATGCAGATATATATAAATGGTGAGTGGAGGGATTCATCAAGCAAGGATGTTTTAAATAAATATAATCCTGCAAATGGCCAGGTTATAGATACATTTCCAGCAGCAACAAAGACAGATGTTGATGATGCAGTTGATGCGGCAGAGGATTCGTTTGAGGGGTGGTATAATCTTGGGACCTCTGAGCGTGCAAAGATATTGTTTAAGGCAGCACATCTCATAGCCCAGAACAGGGAAGAGCTTGAGAATTTATTAATGCTTGAGGTCGGGAAGATAAAGAGAGAGGCTTCAGATGAGGTAGACGGCGTACTTGATCAGATAAACTATTATGCAGAATTTGAAAGAAAACTTACAGGCCAAATAGTTGAGGGTACAAATTCAAAAAGAAAGATATTCCAGTATAAGGTTCCCTACGGTGTTGTGGTTGCAATTACACCTTGGAATTTCCCTGCAGCAATGGTTGCAAGAAAACTCGCACCCGCACTTTTAACAGGAAATACAATAGTATTAAAGCCCAGTTCTGACACACCGTTAACAGCTGCATGGATTGTAAAAAAATTTATTGAGGCAGGTGTCCCAAAGGGTGTTTTAAATCTTATTACAGGAAAGGGGTCAGAAATTGGTGATTACATAGTTCAGCATAAAAAGGTTTCACTTGTAACAATGACCGGGTCAACATCCACAGGCCAGAAAATAATGCAGAATGCATCAAATAACATGGCCAAGCTTATACTGGAGCTTGGTGGTAAGGCACCTTTCATAGTCTGGAAGGATGCAGATATAAGGAGGACACTCAAATGCATTACATGGGCAAAATATCTTAATGTGGGACAATCATGCATTGCCGCTGAAAGGCTTTACATTCACGAGGATATATATGATGAGTTCATGAAAAAATTCCTGGAGGTCACAAAAAGAATTAAAATAGGCAATCCAGAAACAGCTGACCTCGGGCCATTAATAAATAAGTCCGCACTTAAAAATATTCAAAGCGTTGTTGAGAATGCCAAGGAAAGCGGGTACAAAATACTTACAGGCGGAAATGTACCAAATCTTGAGGAACCATATAGGAATGGCTACTTCTTTGAACCCACGGTTATTGAGGATGTTAACCAGGACTCTCCAATATTCCAGGAGGAAATTTTTGGACCTGTTATAGGAACCGAAAAAATCTCAACAACAGATGAACTTTATAGAAAGGCAAATGATTCAAAATACGGACTGGCTTCTTATTTATTCACAGAAGACCCAGAATTAATGCTTGAGGCCTCAGAAAAAATAAGATTTGGAGAACTTTATATTAATATGCCAGGCCCTGAGGCGTCACAGGGATACCATACAGGTTTCAGGATGACAGGACAGGCAGGTGAGGGGAGCATTTTTGGTATTAATGAATACCTTAAAGTAAAAAATGTATATATTGACTATTCCAGAGGAGACCTCAAAATAAATACTGTAAGGGATTCCCTCTTTGATAATTTATAAATTTTTTATATATTTATATATATGTAATTATACCGGTATCTGAATCAACATTTATTTCCATGTCAGGCATAATATTGCTGCTGAATTCTGTATTATAAACAAGTGTGATGTTATTATTAATGAAATAATCCTTTATTCTTTCGCTCACACATGACCTGAATATAACAGCATCAAATTTTGTATATTCTGCATTCTTATCATATGAATCTGCTATAAGAATATTCCCTGAACCATTGCCAGTGTTAATTTTCCCCTTTATACTTTTTCCAACAGCATAGCCCCTGCCCAGAAATGCGCCTATATTTAGCACCTTAATATCATTTGTTCCACCAAATATAAGCGATGGTGATCCAGATATAACAATGGTTTTTTGCCCTGCCCTGAGAATATTCTTGGAGGATAGTTCGTTAATAATATCATAAATATTATTTGAGTTCACGTAATTCTTGGGAACCACCACAGGTATAACCCCACGAAGCAGATTTAATGCCTTTGCCAGATTTTCGGAAGTTACCACAGCGTATATATCCTGTTCTGGCCTTATTGATGAAATTATTCTTGCAGTATGACCTGATTTTGTCAGTGCTATAATTGAGTTTATATCCACGCCCTCAACTATACGCCTTAACCCGAGAGATATTGAGAAGGCAAGGCGGTCCGTAAATATCGTTTCTGGTTCTGAAAAACTTAACTTATGGGACTCAACAAATTCTGATATGTCGCTCAGGTATGAAACTGCCTCCACAGGATATTTCCCTATTGCAGTTTCCTCTGAAAGCATTAAGGCATCTGTATCATCCAGAATTGCATTTGTAACATCTGAAACCTCTGCCCTTGTTGGCGAATCGGCATTTACCATTGATTCAAGCATCTGTGTGGCAACTATTGTTGGCACAGCCTTTCTGTGTGATTCCATAATAATTTTCTTCTGGGCCATGGCAACCTCCTTTAAAGGAAGTTCCACGCCAAGGTCTCCCCTGGCAACCATTATAAAATCAGAGGCATTAACAATGGATTCTATATTGTCATATCCCTTTTTTGTTTCTATCTTGCTTACAATGCTGGCTGAACTGCCGGACTCATATATATAATCCTGAAGATCGTATACATTTTCCTTCTGCTGGACAAATGAAAGTGCATAAAATGTTGCCCCGGACTTTATTCCCTCGCCAATAAAAATTTTATCTCTTTCTGTTATTGTCCCAAGATCTATATATCTGCCAGGGATATTAACCCTTGATGTATCGTGAATAATTCCTGAATCTAATGCCGTGGTGGTAATATCATTATCTTTTACAGAGAGTACCTTAAAATGAATTTTTCCATCATTTATTGCAATTACAGTTTCCTCATCTATATATTTTGTAATATCATGGTTTAATGTTATATCCGCATTTGTATTTGCAGATGATATAACATAATTTTTACCTGCCTCTATATTTATATAACCGCTCTTGAATAAACCTGTTCTAAGTTCCGGGCCCTTAAGGTCAACCATAATGCCTATTTTGGTATTTAGGTCGGAATTTATTTTATTTAAAAGCTTGCTGACACTTAATATATAGCCAGGTTCAATGTGCGCTGTGTTTATCCTTATAACTGATAAACCTTTTCTGGCCATATTTTTTAATATATTTTCATTAAAACTCGCAGGACCTATTGTGGCCACAATTTTAGTCTTTGGCATAACAATTTATTGTAACATCCATATTAATATTTATCCAATAGCCAGTATATAAGATAAATAGGTTATATAATAAATTATTAATTTTACAGGCCGGCAAGTTTTAATTTTTCTTTTAGTTTCTTTGCAGCCATTTTTGGATTTGAACTGTTCATTATGTATGAAACAACAACCACGCCACTGACAGGATACCTTAAAATCTCATCTATATTTTTGTCATTTATACCACCAACGGCAAAAACAGGCACATGAATGCCGTCCATATTTTTTAATAAATCAAGACAGCATATTTCGGCGTTCTTATTTGATTCACTTTTAAAGCATAAACCTGTGCTTATATAATCAACATAATCCTGATATTTGAGGGCCATTTCCCTTGAGCAGTGTACAGATATGCCAAAAATTTTATTTTTATATTTAGACCTGTATTCTCTAATTTTTTCTATTTCAGTATTGGATGCAAAATGTATGCCATCGGCATTTATGTTATCCATTAAACTTATATCATTAAATACTGTGAGTTTTTTGCCATAATCATCACAAAGTTTTCTGATTTTTTTACCATAATCAATGTTTTTTCCTGATGTGTCCATGTATTCAACTATATCAACCCCACCATTAAGTGAATCCTCTATAATGTTTAGCAGGTTAGGCTTATTATAATTATATGTCACAAGATAAAGGCCGGAAATAGATTTCATAAGTTTAATTATAAAATTAATATAATTATAGTTTTCGCAGAAGAATTATGAATTAGAGCTTTTTTTCAATAAAATAATTCTATCCCTAATAGCTTCTATAATAAACTCTGACCTGTTTCTATAACCAAGTTCAGGATGATCTTTTATCAGTTTTTCTATTTCTTTCAATAACTCATCTGGCACCTTAATTGTTGTGTAGGATGTGAGCTACCTCATGCCAAGGCAATGAGGCTTCCTGATTCATTGACCACACTTATCCTTACATACGGGCTTATATTAATCCCTTCAGGGACAGAGGTG
>NZ_LKBG01000258.1 GCF_001402945.1 Acidiplasma aeolicum | reverse complement strand
GTTTCACCCGGCATTAATGGCGTTGTAAGCTTAACCCCAAGATTATGCAAGAATTCCTTTCTTTCCTTTTTTACATCCCTCAGGTATTCCCTGACCTCCTTTACAGTTCTTGAATACATGGGAGGTGCCCTTACTATTCTTGGAGACCAGTTTGTCTGTGATTTTATTTCCTTTATTATATCCGAGTTTGTTACTATTGAGGGCTCGTCAAGCTCTATGACGGCCTCTCCAGTATCCGGCTCAAAATAAAGATCCTGAAACCCTGCATCCTTCGGAATTAATTCCTGTATTTTTTTTGATGCGGAATCCTCGTCAAGCATAATGCTTGGATCAGGCCTTATTGCTATTCTTCTTCTTAGTTCCTGCGCGATCTGCCTTGCAAGGTCATCCCTTTTTGAGAATAATTCCTCATCCTTTGTGTAGACTATTATTGTTGAACCCTCATAGTCTATCTCTGTAATCTTATTTCCGGGATAAAGCCTGTCAAATATATTTTTAGCTTCGCTTAGATAATCACGAAAAGACATTTATAACACCTTAAAATTAATAAAAAATTTATAAAATTAATTTAAGTTTCTTTATCCTGGATAAAATCTCATCCTGGGATAAATAGTAGAAACCCTTTTTAGGATCGACAACACCAACCTGTATCATATTTCCTGATGCTGAATCCCTCTGTTTGGATACACTTATTGATTTTATTACAAGATCAATGGCATCATCAAGCTTTAAATCGGGGGAATATTCAGCCTCAAGAACACCGTAAACATACGGAGAACCAGATCCGGTGCTTGCGTAAATATCCTCAACCGCACCACCGGCAGCATCTATTGAATATATGTGTGGCTTTTTATCATAACCGCCTATTAAAAGCTGTACCATGTAAGGATAAAACTTACTCTGATTTAACATATTTGAAAGCAATGTGGCCGCAGCGTCCAGTGGCATGTTAATCTTTCTCTGAACCCTGTAGAGCTCCATCTCTGCCCTCATGTATCTAACAAGCACCTGGGCATCTCCAACAAGGCCCGCTATGGTCATCCCTGCATATGTGTCAATCTGGTAAAGCTTCTGAGCGTTCTTATTTGAAATGAAGGTTCCCATGGTCGCCCTGCTATCGGTACCCAAAATAACGTAATCGCCGGCAGTTATGCCGACTGTTGTTGTTCCAGTTTTCAATACATCCATATTATAATCCCTCTCTGACATAATTAATCCATCCAAGATAATTATTAATTGTAAATAACAAATAGTATATTTAAATTTTCTATGGGATGCAATTGACCATATATTTATATATCATTCGGCCTCCCTGCTTAAAACATCAGATATATGCTTTAATATTTCACGTTCAAGTATGGTCCCTATAAATTTCCCCCTCTCATCAACCACGGCAACTATTGGCGGGTCAGTTTCCCTAAAAATCTTAATAAGATCTGTTGCCGGTGCATTGCACCTGACCTTTATGGCCGGAACAATTCTCCCCTGCGAGACCGTATATGTTCTAAGTTTGTTCTCTCCAAGTGTTACCATGTCACTTAATAAAAGTTCACCAACAACACGGTTATTTGAATTTGTAACTATAACCGCCCTGGAATTAAGGTCCGTGCATATTTTAAATGCAAGGCTTATGGGATTTTTTACATTTACAGAAACCGTTTGCAGTGTTTTTGCAATATCACACGCCTTTAAATTTTTGAATTCTGAATTAACAATTTCCCAGACATATCTTGATTTTTTCACCGGTATAACAGGCGCATTGATGTTAAATAATAATGGCACCATTAATGTTAATAAAGTTATTGCTATCATAATTATTGAATAATCATAGCGGCCAACAAGTGAGAGTGTTAAAGCAACAACAAGAAGGGCCGCATCAACACCGCCGTTAACAGAAGTGCCAAGCGCATTTTTCCATGGCTGCACTTTTATAATTTTTGATGTTGCAAATCCTGCAATGGGTTTTATTAAAAGTGCTATTGCAAAGATTAAGAGTCCAAGTATAATGAGGGCAGGTGTAATTTTAACAAAGTACAGACCTAGGCCGATAAAGAATAACGGCTCGAACAGCCCGTATGTTACTGTGGATATCTTCTCTGCTATAATGGGCCTATCATTTATAAAATCCCTTAAAATGATTCCAATAAAGAGGGCGACTATGGCGGAATTAAATCCGTAAAGTTCACCTATAAAGCCAAGTATAAATATAAATCCTATTATTATGGCTATTGTAGTTTCGTGTGCCTTTGAATTTGCATCCATTTTTTCAAGCAATCTTATTAAAATGTATTTGCTAAAAAGTATTATTACAACAATTGAGGCTATCAGTTCAAGTGATGTTAATAGTACATTTATGAATGTTATTGGCTTATTGTGAAAATCTGAAATAAAGGAAAATAATATAACTGCAGAAATTTCTATTGTTACGACCTCCTGAAAAATCTTATTTCCCTCCTCAGTTTTATTTAGCCCTGTGTCACTTAAAAGCCTTGTGAGCGGACCAGCACTGCTCATTCCTGTAACTATCCCTGTTACTATGGCGATTAAAAGGCTGTGAAGTATTAAGAATACAAAATAAGAAATTAACGAAAATGGAATAAAAAATTCAATTACACCTAATATAATATTTTTATAATTCATTAACTTTTTAGTATCAACGTTCTTAAATTCCAGTGCACCACCTGAAAACAAAAGAAAATTTATACCAATGGATATGAATAGGGATATATTGGGCAGTACATTTATGAGTCCAAGCACACCAGGACCTATTATTATTCCAAATACTATAGCCGCCACATATGGAACAAGTTTAAGTCTTTCAAATATCTCCTCACCAAGTTTTGCAAGCAGTAAAAGTGTTCCAAGAAACATTAATGCAAGTACTGAATCTGAAATGCCGTACATTAACCATCCAATGAGGCAATTATATTTAATGTTTATGTTACTTTAAGCATATTTTATTAGCATAATAACCAAAAATGATTTATTATTTAGAAAGCAATCAAATCATTAAGCTATAAGTCCCGGCTTCCGGATTCGAACCAGAGACCTATGGATGTCTGCGATCTGCAGTATTCACTCTACAGTCCATCGCTCTACCAACTGAGCTAAGCCGGGTTATAACATAATATATACAAAGAATATAAATTTTAAGTTTATGCATGTTTTATTCTTTTGATTGATTTAATTATATTTTAATTTTTAAACTGGAAATTATTCAGGCATATGATATTATGCTAATTCTTATTTTTGGTTGCCTTACCAATTTCATTTAATCAAATTCACACATGCATATTGAAAATCAAAACTAATTATAAAAATAAAAAGTTTAATAATAATATTACGAATATATTATTCATGGAATTTTCTGAGGTTACATCAACATTTAGTGAAATGGAAAATACAACAAAAAGGCTTGAACTCACAAGAATACTTGCCAACCTTTTAAAAAAGGCAAATAATGATCTTAAGTACATTGTGTATCTTGTTCAGGGTAAACTTGCACCGGATTTTGAGGGAATTGAATTTGGCATGTCTGATAAGCTTATAATAAAATCATTATCCTCTGTATCAGGCCTCTCAGATGAGGAGGTAAATAAAATATTTTACAAAACCGGTGATCTGGGTACAACTGCAATGGAAATTAGTAAAAACATATCACAGAAATCATTATTTAATGAGGATTTAACCGTGAATTATGTTTACTCAAAGTTAATGGAAATAGCAAAATTTTCAGGTCATGGCAGCATAAAAACCAAGATGGATTCATATATGGATTTATTAATGAATTCAAAACCTGATGATATAAAATATATAACCAGAATAATTACAGGCAAGCTCAGGCTGGGTGTTGCCGATTCAACCATTCTTGATTCGCTTGTATCCGCATTTAGTGATAAAAAATATGCAGATATAATAGAAAATGCATACAATTTCCATCCGGATATTGGATACATTGCAGAATTGCTTCAGTCTGGAAATATAGACGCAATAAAAAATATGGGTCCAGAACCATTAATACCGTTTAAGGTAATGCTTGCTGAGAGATTAAAATCACTTGCTGATATTAAGGATAAAATGGGTGGAAGGGCAGCATATGAATATAAATATGATGGCCTAAGAACAGAGCTGCACCAGAAGGGCAGTGAGGTAAAGATATTTTCCAGGGGTCTTGAGGAAACAACACAAAATTTCCCTGATATTGTTAAAAATTTTAAGGATTCATTTCATTTTGAGTCCTGTATACTGGATGGAGAATCCGTTCCATATAACCCTGATACAGGAGAATTAATGCCGTTCCAGATGGTCTCACAGAGGCGCGGAAGAAAATATGATTTAACAGAAAAAACATCAGAGATACCAATAGTAATGTTTATTTTTGATATACTTTATTTAAATGGCAAATCGCTTATTAATCTGCCATACCCTGAGAGAAGGAAAATACTTGAGGAAAACGTTAAGGAAAATGAGTATTTTAAACTTGCAACAAGAATCGAAAGTGACGATGAAAATGAAATTATGAAATTCTTTGAAAAAAGTATTGAGGATGGCTGTGAGGGAATAGTCTCAAAGAACATTTCAGAGGATTCGGTTTACCGCGCCGGAGCCAGGGGATGGCTATGGATTAAATTTAAAAGGGATTACCAGCAGGAAATATCAGATTCATTTGACCTTGTTGTTGTCGGTGCCTTTAATGGTCATGGGAGGCGTAAGGGAACCTATGGCGCCTTATTACTTGCATGCTATAATGAAAAGAAGGACTCATTTGAAACATTTACAAAACTTGGATCAGGATTTACAGATGAGATGCTATCTGAACTCCCCGGGATTTTTAAAAGCTTAATAGTGGATAAAAAGCCCGCAAGGCTTGATAGCACCATGATTCCCGATTACTGGATTTATCCATCAAAGGTGGTGGAGGTAAAGGGTGCAGAAATTACAGTAAGCCCTGTTCATACATGTGCATATAATATAATTGAAAAAGGCTCTGGTCTTGCTTTAAGATTTCCGAGGCTAATAAAATTCAGGGATGATAAAAATCCTGAGGACGCCACAACAACTGAGGAAATTATTGAAATGTATAAAATGCAGAAAAAAACTATAAATACAAAAGAAAAGGAGGATTAATCCTCCTCTTCATTATTTCTATCGAACCCGCCTGATCTTCTGTTATTGTTGTATCTCCTGTTGCCTCCATTGTTCCTGTATCTGTTATTATTTCCATAGTTGTTATACTGGTTTTCGTACTCCTTTTCACTCATATCAAGTTCTTCACTGGGTTCTATATCTTCATCACTTTCTGAAAGTGTACCATATTTACCGACATTAAGTCTCATATGGCCCCTTAAAAGTGATATATAGCCGTTATCTATCTTAAGAACCTCACCATCCCTTATGTCTTTGGGCTGGTCGTCCCATAGTGTCAGGGTTATCTTCCCTGTATCGTCGGCTATGACAACCTCAGTCACTGATTTGTCATCACCAAATCTGGTTTTTATCTCTTTTGGCTCTCCTAATACAATCACCTTTCCAACAACGTTAACACGTCTTGAGGAAGGTGTCAAATCCTTAATTTTGGTTACTTCTTCCATACTATTACTTCCTTAATCCTTTCGGATAAAGACTAATATTTAACTCTTATTTAAACATATTCTTTTTATATATGCTTATGTTTTTTTCCATTAAATCTGTCATTTCTTTAAGATTTTCATTTTTTGTCAATGCATTAAGCACACCCATTTGATCCTCTATCGGATGATTCTGTCCAAGTTTAAATGCGCATTCTATTTTATCAGGGATTAAATAAAATCCCTTAATCTGCCTTAGCATTGGAAAGTATGGCTTTTCGCTTAAATTATCTGGAATAGGAGAATCTGGTTCAAAAAACTTTATAAGTTTTTTAATTTTTTCTGTGTTTTCATTAAAATCAGTAAATTTTAATGTACCATGAACATGAACAGTCATGTAATCCCATGTAGGTACCGATTTATATTTATAATAGGCTGGAGATATATAAGCATCAGGTCCCTGAAAAATAGCAAGTCCTCTCATATTGGTGGAATTTTCAATAATCATATTGCCTTCTGCAAGATGTCCCCAGAGTTTAAAATTTTCTTTGTATTCATCAACAAGAAATGGTATATGAACTGCATCAACATCATCTGAAGAAATTACTGCAAGTATTCCAAAACTATGTTTTTTGATGAAATCTATAATAATTTTCCTATCGGTTATTCTGAAATATTCGGGTATATACATAAAATTTAAATTGATCCTTATATATTAAGTTATTCTATATCCAAATATCATAAATTATTATAAAGTTAAAATATGTTTAAGCAATATAATAAAGCCCGTGTGGGGTAATTTGGATATCCTAAAGGCCTGCGGAGCCTTAGATTCGGGTTCAAATCCCGGCGCGGGCGTTTTTATAATTGTTTAAATCACTGTAATGCATGAATATAAACATAATACATAAAAAATCTAAGTATTAAAAATTCAATAGAATCGAAATTCCTGTATTCTTAAATAAAGGAAATGAAAATAAACCACGTGGTTTTTATTTATTTAACAACTTTTATTAGATTCTTATAAATGACTTTCTTAAAACTTAAGGCGATTAGGCATGTTGACCATGAAATTATCAAACCGATTGCAACGCCCCTAAAATATATATTGCCAGTAATAATTGAAATAAAAAGAAATATGATACTTAAAATAAAAAACAGTATTATAAGGGAGGTCAGGAGATGCTTTTCCAGAATATTTAGTCTCCATTCTGATAATCCCTGAATTTTTTTGGCCATAAAATTTTATTCATATTGAATATAAAAATATTTGTTTTCCCAATATTTCCCTTCTTTAAGTTTTATTAATATGCACATAGAAATCTTAAGGCTTTTATATTAGTGATATATAAGATAGTATGAGTGAAGCTATAAGTCCAGGTCTTGAAAACGTTAATATAAAATATACTGAATTAACTTATATAGACGGTATTAATGGAATAATGAGATACCGTGGCTATGATGTAAATGAACTTGCAGCCAGATCATCATTTGAGGAGGTTTCATATTTAATGCTCTTTGGAAAACTGCCAAATTATGATCAGCTCAATGAATTTAAAAATCATGTGCTTTCAAATATGGTGCTTCCCGATTATGTTTTAAGCACAATGAAAAGCCTGCCAAAGAAATCAGATGCACTGGCAATAATGCAAACGGCCTTTTCTGCGCTTTCATCGAATGAAAACAATTACCAGTGGAATAAGGAAAATGATAAAAAAACGTCAATGGCAATTCTTGGCCAGGCATTATCAATTGTGGCAAATACATATAGAATTAAGGAGGGCCTTGATACAGTTACACCTGAGGCCCATGGCAGCTATGCAGAATCATTTTTAAATGCCTGTTTTGGTGAATCTGATAAAGAAAAGGTAAGGGCCATGGATGCTGCACTAATTCTTTATATGGATCATGAGATTCCAGCATCAACCACGGCAGCCCTTGTTACTGCATCAACTTTATCTGATATGTATTCATCAATAACCTCGGCAATAACCGCATTAAGGGGCCCACTGCATGGAGGTGCAGCAGAATCTGCCTTTAAGCAATTTCTTGAGATTAAAACACCCGATAATGTTGATTCATGGTTTCAAAAAAATATCATAGAACCAAGGAAAAGGCTTGTTGGTTTTGGTCACAGGGTTTACAGGACATTTGATCCAAGATTGAAAACATTTAAGGAATATGCCAGATCACTTGCCAGAACACAGGAACAGAAAAATTTGCTCGAAATAGCCACAAAACTTGAAAATCTTGGGGTTAAAAATTTCGGTGGAAAGGGAATATATACAAATACAGATTTTTATTCTGGCCTAGTTTTTAATGAACTTGGGTTTCCATTATATATGTTTACATCACTTTTCGGCCTTTCAAGGATATCTGGAATACTGGCACACATAATAGAATATGTGGAAACCCAGGAAAGACTGATAAGACCAAGGGCAATTTATAATGGTCCGGGAAGTATGGAATACATAGAAATAGAAAAAAGATAATTTTTATTTTATTTTTTGTTCCAGGTCCTCCACATATCCAAAATCCAGAAGGCCAAATTCCTCTGTTATGCCATAGGCCCTAAACCTTTTTGAAACGCTTTTTAGAACAGGTGTAAAATGTTCCTCACTTAATAATGATTCGGAAACATCTGTACCTGAGGAAAAAAAGCTCATTGCGGGCGTAATCAAAATTCTGTAATCAAAATTAAAAACAAACGCCGGTATTTTAAATATACCACCAACCTCATCCCTGAGAACAACGGCAGGATGCTCATGGCCAAGTATGGTTATTTTTCTTGTTGACATATCCCTGTCCCCATGATATATGTAATAATTATCATCCTCATAGAAATCGATTATCTCCATATTATTATGTTTTAATATATTTGTAAGGTAATTATCATGATTTCCCCTTATAAAAATAAGTTTTGCCTGATCTTTATACCGTTCAATAAAATGATTTACATCATCCCATTCCTGCGGTAGATTCCTTGAAAATTCCTGTTTAAAGTCCCCGTTTATAATAATTTTATTTGGTGAGTACCTATCTATTATGGCATCCATTGTCCTTTCTATATGCTCCCTCTGTAATTTTGGTAAGAACAATCCATGAAGGTTCATCTCATCCTCAAATCCTAGATGAAGGTCAGAAACCACAACAGCGGATATATCCTTTAAATAAACACAGTATAAATCGGATATAAAAACATTCTTTAATATTTGTATTTCCTTCACAAACTACATTAACAAATTATTTATTATAATTTTTACTATCTGATAATTAATCCTGTAATCAATTTATAAAAACATTGTGCAATGGAAAAGATTTTAAATTAATATGGCATTAATTAGTTATGGAAGCTAATTCAGAGTACATAATGAAAACCGCAGATATGCTTAAAATACTGGGTCTGTCATCATATGAGGCACAGGCATTTGCGGCCCTTGTATATCATGGTGTTGCCAATGCAGATACAATAGCGGATACTGCAGGAATACC
>NZ_LKBG01000257.1 GCF_001402945.1 Acidiplasma aeolicum | reverse complement strand
TTTACTCCTTTGATTTTCATAACATGGCATTTCTTCCATTCTTCATTTTTATGGCTATATATGCATATCTTTACAATAAAAAGATATTAAATATTGCAATGTTGATATTTATAGTTACACTTCATTCAAATTTTGTTTACATTTCACTAATGATTATTCTTTTTGAAATGGTATACAGCAGGAAATATAAGAATCTAAATTTAATGTTTTCAGAAATAAGACCTAAATGGTTATTATTGGTATTATTTATTTTATTTACATTAACAGGATTTGCCTATATTGAGTTTGCAGGAATAATGAAGGGAATTATTTCAGGACATGTATCATCTGTCACACTAACCACCGGCGAATCAGGAACTGTTCCCGGCGGATTAATGGGCATGGTCAGGGCATTATTCACAGACCCGGCATATTTATTTTCGTTTATATCCGCAAATTACATGCTCAAAATTTCATATTTAGTTTTATTATTTGCAACAACCGGTTTCATGCCGTTGTATTTTCCTGAAATATTAATAATAGGTCTTCCTTATTTTGGGTATGCATTTACATCTTCATATGGATCATATTACACATTGGGATACCAGTATGCCGCAATGATATATCCTGTTATGTTCTTGGGCATTGCCTTTGGAATCTCAAAAATTATTGATAATTTAAATTCAAATAATAAGAACAGGTTAACGCCAAAAAAAATATATAATTATTATAAAAGCCATGGACAGAACAACATTATAAAGGTGATAATAGTTATATTAATAATTGGATTAATTCTTGGCCTTGTATATAATCCACTGGTTCCATATGATTCAATGGCACCAAATGATATATCTGGAATACACATGACGCCTGATACAAGATTCCTATTGAATGAGAGAAAGTATATACCTGAAAATTCAACAATACTCGTTGAGAACAATTTAATGCCCTTATTTTCTGATTATAAGAATGTTTACTCACCACCGTTTTCCCCACTGCCCAACTATACAGAATTTGACTATATAATATACATGAACAATACCTTCTGGGCGGATACAGGTGGGAACAACAGTTTAATTTACATAGCAACATATCTGCTTGACCATGGTTATATAACGCCATATGCAGAGTACAATAATCAGGTAATAATCCTTAAAAAGGCTTAAAATAAATCAATGGTATTTTTATAGTATAAACAAAGATAAAATATGTATTATTTCATAATTTTACCATGATATTCCGAAAGTTTATTTATTCAAATATTAATTACATGATGGTGTTTTCTTGATAAGAATTGGCGTGATTGTTCCTGCCGATAATGATACTGTTCTTGAAGACTTAAAAATTGGCCTGAATAATAAATATGAGATAATTGACTACAGAATGGAGGAAACCGGGACCAATGGATATCCTGAAAATTGTTATGAAGAGAATAAATTCATTGATGATTTAAACAATGCCGGAAATTATTTTAAAAGAAATAATGTAAAATACATTGTTTACGGCCGTGGATATGGCACATATAATGATATGGGCAGGGAATCAATAAAGGCAATTCTTAAAAAGTATGCAGAGGGTGTTTTGCTCCCAACTGATCTTATAATGCATAGAATTATTGATTCAAATGTAAATACTATTTCAATTGTTTTACCATATACAAGGGAAAGAGGGATAACAGATATAAAGATGTTTGATGAAAAAAATATAAAAGTTGAGCATGATTTTTATTTAAACACAGATGACGGAAAAATAATCTCAGGCATTGATGGTGATAGGTTATGCAATTTATTTAAAGAAAATTCGGATTTGATAAAAAATAGCAAAATCATAGTAATACAGTGCACCGCACTTCATACTGCGGATATAATTGAAAAACTAAAATTATTGGCCGGCACTGAGGTATTATCATCAAATTCGGTCATAATTGATTATTTAAGCCAAAAAATTTAAAAATATGCAAATTTATTTAATTAATTCATTAAAAGTTTTAAGTATACATTAACTATATATCACCATGAATAAAGACCATGACAGGTTATTATGGAATCCTGATATAGCCCCGGTAAATAAAAATGTAAAGAACTGGGGATATCTACCGCTTCTTGGTGTTTGGGCAAGCATAGCCGCACCAAACTCCATGCTTGTTGGCAGTGCTGGAATAGTGTTTGGGTTTAATGTTGTCCAGGTTATTTTAATAGCCCTAGGCGGTGACCTAATAACATTGATACCCTTAATTATACAGAGCCATGGCGCTGTTAAGTATGGGCTTGCAGAGCCACAGCTTGACAGGACAAGGTTTGGTATATGGGGCACATACATCCCTTCATGGATCAGGTTCTTTGCCGCCATGGGGTATTTTGGGGTGCAGACATTTCTTGTCACGGAGGCGGTCATGGGATTTGTGCTTGAGATTACTGGAAAGGCATCAATACTTGCAGCTTATAAATCTGTTACACCCTCACTTCTTGTATCTCTATTTCCAGATCTTTTCTGGATTACATTTATATCAATAATTATTGTTCAGACGATAATTCTGATACTTGCAAAACCCATTAGGGGATCGCCATCGCTGAAAATGCTTGGCTATGTAATGCCGTGGGTTTCCATTATTGCATTGACATTCACATTCGTTTACTTTGTATCATTATATCCATCCGCCCTTGTATCGGCACTGCATCAGCCATATGCACCGATATCAATATCCATAATACCAATATTATTGATATTTCTTGTATCAAACATACATGCAACCCAGATTATTAGCTGGCCTGATATGATGAGGTTTGGCACGGATTTCAAGCACATGGTTGTTGGCCAGATAGGCCTTCCTATATTCTATACACTTGTGGTGGCCTATGGTGCAATAATGTCGGCAATAACAGAGGTTTTAACAAACAGTGCAACCTATGATCCGAGCCTTCTAATAATAAGATTCATAACTGTACCGGCAATAGCCATATTCATACTGATCTTCTATTCATTTACAATGCTTAACACAAATATATTCAGCAATGTGGTCCCGCCAATATATGACCTGAACAATACATTTCCATCCAAATTAACATGGTTCAGGGGGACAATAATCATCACGGCGCTGGGAATATTAATAGGTGCATGGTCGCTTTATTTAAAGGGCATTTATGTGTATTTCAGCACGTGGATTTTATTTATATCAGGCCTTCTCGGGCCAATAGCCGGAATTATAGTTGCAGATTATGCAGTATTAAAAAGGTTTAAATTAAATATAGATGATGTTTATAAAAGAAATGGATCATATACGTATTTAAAAGGCTTTAATCCTGTTTCAATAATCACGCTTATAATAACATTCCTCATAGTTTTTGCACCGTTGTATGGAATAAAATATTATATATTTATAATTCTTAAGGATGCCTCGTGGATATCAGGGTTTATCATAGCATTCATATTATATTTAGTATTGAGCATTATCCTGAGGGATAAAAAATGGGAAAAAGCATCGGAATTATAATATCATCGGAGCACCCAAGGTTTGATGAGGAATATAAAAAAACATTCATTAATCTTGGTTATGGAGTAAAAAAATACATCATGGATTTTGTTCCGGGCCATGGCCTTAATGATGATGAAAAAGAATTAATAAAGAACCATATGGAAATTGCAGGCAAATCATTGGCGGATTGCGATGCCATTCTCTACGCAAGATCCTACGGTGCATTTTATGATGATGGCATTAAATATATAAGATCATTTTTTGATATGCCCGTAATATTTTCCACCGAGAGCATCATCAAAAATATCAAAAAATATGGAAATAAAATATATACAATAACACCTTATGCGCAGAAAAGGCATGATCTTGAGATAAGGTGGCTCAACCATTATAAGATCAGGTCATCGGCATCAATGTCCCTTGGCCGTGATGATGGCTATCTTAAATTTATAGAGCCGGATGACCTTAACGAGGCTGTAAAAATTGCAAACAAGTCGTTAAATATTGATGCAATTTATATAGCATGCACATTTATGCCGGGGATATCCGGAAGGAATGTTATTGAGAGGGGTTCAAAAATACCCGTGATTTCCGCCAATGGTGCCATGTTAAATGACTTCCTGGAATTAAATATTTAAAATCATTTTACTCACAATTTATTTGTATGATATTCGGAAATGGATACCTTAATAAACTTATTGTTTTACAAATAACTTGCCCTGTTTTCCTTATATTCCATTAATGGTGTTGCCACAAATCTATTATTTATGGATAATGATGTGTGTTCTATCCTATAATTATAATATTCCATTCCTTTAATTGGAAAAGAATTATATACCATATTCCGTTATTATTGCTTTAGGTTTGCCATATATTTGTATTGATTTTATTAGTCTTATTAATCTCAATAATAAATAGCTCATGAAATGGAAGGATTTTTGTTTAATTATAAATAGCCAAGATCAGTTGAGCAATTAGGTTAATTTATAACATCATTTATAAAATTCAACATGCTTTCTTCAAAATTTTTTTGAGAAAATCTGTTTACAGATTCATGTATATTTTTGGCATCTTCATAATTTATGCCTTTTATAATATCAGGGCATTCGTATATATTTTTATATGAATACCCGAATTTACCCCTTGATACTATATCAATCCAGGGACCACCACTTTCCGGTACAACCGGAATGAGCCCATAGGACATTGCTTCTAAGACCGATATACCGTAATTTTCTTTGGGGTTTAAATGAAGGTAAATTGATGATTTCCTGTATAATTCTATCTTAGTATCATTATCAATATTTGGAATTATATTAACATTATTGGGCTTAACCGATAACAATGATTTATAATACGCTTCCATACCTTTATTTACCGCACCTGCTATTGTAAAGTCATAATTCTTTAGATGCCTGGCTATTTCAAATACATATTCATAATGCTTATCCGGGTGTATCCTTCCAATGCTTATAACCCTATTTTTCTGCTTAATTGAAAGGTCTATATTATGGTTTTCCACGGGAATGTATATTACCCTTGCCTTAGATGGCTTTATGCCAAGTACCGGGAATAGGTTCTTAGCGAGATTTTCTGTATAAATGCTATTATACATAAAATTTGATTTATTATATAATTTATATATGCCAAGAGTTTTAATAATAAATAACATGGTTTTATTTATAATCTGGCCCGTGGAATCAATAATCGGGTCAAGGAAGGAAAAACCATGCATGACGTTTATATTTCCTTTATAAAGGAATACATTTGGATGATTGTTGATTATAAGCTGAAATCCTTTATTATTATCTTTCATAAACCTTTTGGTTTTTAGGGCATAATAATAAAGTTTAAAAAATGGTATATTTTCATAGTATTTATATGGAGTTTTTATTATATTCTCAGCATTAAGGTATGTAGCATATCTATCACTTTCAACAAAGGTTTGGTACTGGTTTTTCACAAGGAAGTTTATAAGTATATTTGCAAATACCTGACCGCCACCGATTCTAGAAAATTCATCAATTACCATAGCCTTTTTTATTTCCATGATTTATAAAGTGATTACATGCATTAATAAATATTTTATATGGTAATAATATAAAATATGAGACTAAATCATTATTAATATATCTTAATGGAGGCCAATATACCTGAAATTTTATGTATAAAAATAAATGCATTTATATGTTTTGATTTCTTTTAAATGCTTTCTTAATAAAAGCTTTTTTAACAATTCCTGGTGATAAACTCATAATCATATATATAATTCCTATTTTATATTCATATGACTGCTTTCTTCCATGCATAAAACTAAAAATAAAACGAAAATAATATGTAAATCCAATCTTAATTTTGCTGTTATAAATTTTCATAAGAAATCTGTTTAAAAGCATATCATTTATTATTATCTTTGATAAATCTGGAAACATTTTTTTATATTCATTTAACTGTTTATAGATCATTTCTGAAACATCATACTGCATTTTTATAAATTCGTCTATATTATTATGCATTTTAACCGAGGTGCTGTTATGTAGCCTGTACATTGTAAATTTTAAATCAGTACTGCATATTCTCGCATTTTTTGATAAGGCGCAGTAAAAAATAAAATTATCTTGGCAGGTTTTTATGCTCCTTAAAAAATTCATATTTATTAATTCTTTCCTTATTGAAATCGACGATAAATTGAATGATAGATTATTTGTATTATATCTTTTAATATCCATCTCATTTGATGTAAAAACTTTTTGAGAGTTGTGTAAATAATTACACAAATTACTAAATTTTTCAAATATAATTGTTAATTTATTATGAGAAAAAAGGTCATCATCATCTAAAAATGAGATTACATCACCCTTTGAAACAGATATCCCCTTGTAGAGAAATTCTCCAATAGTGCCGTCCATTATTATATTTATAATACCATTTGAATTCAGAAAATTATCTATATTTGTATCTGTAAAATTTTTAACAACTATAATCTCATAGTATTTCCTTTCCAGATTTTGGTTTAAAACACTATTTACTGCATCAGTAAGGAATTCCTGTCTGTTATATGCAGTAATTATTACAGAGATAAACATAATTCGTTATAACTCTTATTTACTTAAATTATACTTAAAAATTTTATCTTTATTTATCAATGATTTTGGGATTGATTAAGTTCCTCCATTAAACTGTATATTCCCGGAAGAATCTTATTGCAGTAATAGTCACTTGCCCTTGAGATAACATTCGGTCTTATTTGTTTTATTATGTATTTATTATTTACAAGCCAGCTTAATTTCTGCTTTAATTCATCCTCATTGTTTACAATAAATCCATTCTCACCATCTTTTATCAGCTCATTTGTTGATGGAATGGAAAATGCAACCGGAATGCATCCATAGGACATTGCCTCTAATAGCCCAATGCTGAACCCCTCATTAATGGATGGAAATAATATAATATCCGTTATTTGATAAATTGCCTGCAGCAGATCATTATCCACGTATCCTAAATTAACAACATTTTCTTGGGGATTTTCATCATTATATCCTGCAGTTATGAGCGTTATATTATCAATGTCTTTAATAGTACGTTTTGCTATGTTTAACCCTTTTCTTACAGGATCCCTGCCAACCCAGAGCAGTAAAGTTCTGCCGGAATTTTTGAGCTCATCTATAATATCAAAGTTTTTATTTATTTTATATGGCGGTTCTATGCAGGTATTTATAACATTTATATCATTTCTACCTGTTTTTTCCTTAAAAAACCTTGCTGTATGTTCTGAAACAGAAATTACCATTTGTGATTTTCTGCACGATGCTATTTCAAAAAATCCGTCGATACTATCCAATATATATGATATTATATATTTAATTGAATGGGATTTTGTCCTTAATTTTAAAGTTTCGCTAATGCTCCCGTGCAGGGTCATTAATGTTTTAGCTCCCTTTATAAAAGGAATTAATGAGCCATTATCCCCATTAATATGGATGATATCATAGGCAGATTTGTTTTTATTTACGATAAAATAAAGTTTCAGGTTATAATAAAACTTTGCCAAGCCAATTTTCCAGACAAACTTCGGTATATAAACCTCCATTGGGCTGCAACCATTAATTTTATTTTCACTTGCGTATGCAATTTCAACAATATTTTTATTTGATTTCAAAAAATTTGCAAGTTTGTATATATAAGATTCAACACCTGCACCGTTTTTACCATAAGGGTTCCTGTAACTTATTTCAAGTATTCGCATAAATTAACATAATATATTTATATCTTTAATATTTGTTACATTACAACAATTGTTCATTTATTGAATAAATATTTATCTATTAACCTTGAATGCTCCATGGCAACATTATCCCATACATGTATTTTTATAAATTTTTTCTCCGATTCATTTAATTCTGAAAACCTTGAATCCTTGAGCATATTTAGGGCTGCTGCTGCCATGGAGTTTATATCAAATTCCTTAACCATTTTTACGTTGGAAAAGCCCTTAAAATATGAAAGACCGGGTATATCATATGCAACTACCGGAACACTATATGAAAGTGCTTCTAAGATTACCAGAGAAAAGGAATCGCTATGTGATGGGTATAACAAAAGCATTGATGTTTTAAGTTCTTCCCTTAATTCTTCATCTGGTAAATATCCTTTATATTTTATTTTTTCTGTTAATCCGAGTTTTTTAATCATTGAAAAGAATTCATCTTCCTCATACTTTGTGTTAAATTTTCCAATAACTTCTAGATATACATCAATTCTTTCACTAATTTTTTTGAATATATAAGGTATCTCAAGAAGCCCCTTCATAAAATTCAATCTGGAATAATAAATTATTTTGTTATCTTTTTTTGCAGGTGCCTCTATGTAGCCCATAAACCCACTTGATGGATATAAAACCTCAATTGGTACACGGGCTTTTAAATTTATATTCTTTTTCTGTGATGGATTTAAAAGTGCAATAAACTTTAAGTTTTTATCATAATTTAGCCGGGTTAATTGTTCTTTTATGTAAAAATAGTCATAAACAAATTCTAAATACGGGTAAAAAAAATATTTTCCCATCTTGGCAGATAGGTAAGAAAATGAATAAAAACTGTAAAATAAATGATTGTTAATATCGCCCAGCCCTTGGATGCATATGCCGTAGTTGGAATCTAATAGTTTTGAAAGGTATCTTGTATAATTTAGATAACCGCTTTTAAGTCCGTGGTATAATGCATATAAATAATCCATATTATAAATTGCGTCAACATCAGATTCTTTAATATATTTATCCATTAATTCAAATTTATTT
This sequence comes from Acidiplasma aeolicum, assembly GCF_001402945.1. Classification (GTDB taxonomy): domain Archaea; phylum Thermoplasmatota; class Thermoplasmata; order Thermoplasmatales; family Thermoplasmataceae; genus Acidiplasma; species Acidiplasma aeolicum. The sequence continues at coordinate 421 of NZ_LKBG01000257.1, read as the reverse complement.
TTTCCATTTTTTTCTATAATTTTATAAAATGCGTCTGTAATTTTCACACCGTTATCCTCAAAAAATTTTGCATTCTCTTTAAGAGTTTTGATCTTATTTTGATTTATATCTGAATATATCACAGGATCTGGAAAATATGTCACATCATATCTTTTTGCAAATCTAACTAATACCTCTTTTTGATGCCTTGACCCGCCGCTGATTTTTTTGGAAAGTATATCTGTACCGGTAACTCCAAGTTTCATTGATGTTGGATATTTATATTTAAACAAAAATCTTCCGTTTAATGAGATATTTATCATGGCCTCTTACAATAATCACTCTCTTTTTTACATTTGATATTCTCAAATGAGTTCCATAATAAATTTATTGCTTTTCATATAACGTATCTTCCTTTTCTCCATATGCCGTTGATGGTGTT
>NZ_LKBG01000256.1 GCF_001402945.1 Acidiplasma aeolicum | reverse complement strand
GGAATTTTTTTTAATATTAAAATTAAATAAATTATTTAATAAATAAATTCGTCTAAAAATAAAATAAAATGTATAAACAAAAATGTTTTTATAAATAAACAGTATATATATAATTGTAGGGTGAAAAAGATATGGAAACAATTGAAAAGGAGTCCATGAAAGTTATAGACCCTGAAACAAAAAAAGTTGTTGTTTTAAGGACTTATATGGGGAGGCCACCCAAATTAAGCAAAAAAGACATGGAAACCTTAAGACATTGCATTGAAAATCAGAAGATATGCAACGTCAAGGAGGTTCAGGAATATATCAAGGAGAAATTTAACGTCTCATATTCCTCCAAGGAGGTTCGTGAAATTCTTAAAAAATTCAATCTTAATTACTATCCCTTATTAAGAAAATACACATATGAAAGCTACTACAATGAAATGATCAACAGAAAATTTGAATTTTAATTCTTTTATATTTTTTTGATAAAAAAATTCATTCTGCATTCAAAATATTTTTATATGCGTTTAGTCTTATTTATTGTCACCGTGAGTTATCATGAAAGATGAAATGGATTCTTTACTGGCCAATGTATTAAATTATTCAAAAAAAATGAAGCTTAATGTTTATTATTCAATAGATGTGGACATAGTTATAAGCTTTGAATGGGATAAACGTATGGGTAACTGGAAAAATTTCCTTGATACATGCAGGGCCAATAATGTTCATTCAATTGTCCTTTCTGTTAAGAGATTTCAGGATGAGGACATAGATCTGGAATATACACAGGAGAAGAAACTTTTTAATAAAATTGCTGAACTGGATATAATGTATATAGTTAATGATGTGGGTTATAAATATCATGAGGAGGCTCCAGAATTTACAGAATTAAATACATTTAGTCTTGATGACCTGCTTGAGGACACTGATGAGAAAAAGGTATTGCCATTAAACAAGGAGGTAAATGAAAAATCTGTAGACACGCTGACACAGGAAATGCTAAAGTACATTAATGATGATTTAAATGGATATGCCCATTATAATATGGACGATGCCATTAAATCATTTTGGCAGTATAAAGGAATTAATCTTGATTTCTGGGTGGAACCAGAAATAAAAAATAAGATAGACAAGGTAAATAAAAATGTTAAGAAGGTTATAGAAAAGGAGGATAGCAAGAAAGAAAGACAGAAACTTTATAATATGATACCCGACCTTCTTGAAAAATTATTTGAAAAAAACAAGTCAAACATAACACTGGATGATGTTAAGGATTACCTGTCAGAACAAAATGTTAAGGTAAAATATAAAATAAATATAACCTCACTTTACAGGCAGGTGCTTAAGGCTGTAAAATTAAACAATGGAAAGCAATAAATATAATTTAATATTTTCATGTTTATTTTTTTGAACTTTATGCATATTATGAATAATTTCAATAATTATCTATATTATTGATACAATAGTTATAGGCCATAATGAAGAATCGAAACAAAATGTAAATCTTAGCAAAAAGGACAACCAGAACTTTGTTCAAATACCATTTAACATGCTTATAAATCAGATACAATATAAAGTTAAAGAACACAACATAAATATAATCATACATGAGGAATTATACACATCTAAATGCCAATTTTTAGACGGTGAAAGCATTGAAAAGCATGAAACATATTTAGGCAAAAGAATAAAGAGAGGAGTATTCGGTCTGCTAATGAGGCATTAATACATGCTGACCTGCAGGCTTCATCCAACATTATAAAAAAGCAAATTCCCGAAGCATTTGACTGGCTCGAGGGTATTGGGTTATATCTAGGAAGCTTAAGCATCAAAGAGATGATAACTTCTAAAGATGTTTGTTAACATGGTTAACAGAAATCGTAACCTAATTAGCTTTTAAGGATACTATTGTTACAAAATAAAATTATTTTAATATTTAAAGGGAATTTTTGTAATTCCAAAAGCTACTTAGCAATATTCATTATTAGCAAAAAATAAGACAAAAGATATATATGTATATGTTTGCTTAACTAAATTAGTTCAAAAGGTGAATTAAAAATGGTTATGGCAGAAGAGAGAAAAAATCTCGAGGTTAGACTGTCAAGTAATTTCGAGATAAGCAAGAACGCTCCATTCAAAACAGTGGATGAATTCTTAAGTGAGATGGGGCATTTAATCACCGACGATATGCTTGTATTAAGAGTAACTGAAAGTCTTTGCCCAATATGTGCAGATGAGGAGAAATTTGATCAGATGAGAATACCCGCAATAGTTTATGAGGAGGGCGGTGAGGTTAATTTAATAAAGGAATGCCCCGAACATGGTATTACCAAGGAAAAATACTGGGAAGACTATGATATGTATGTTGAGGCAAGCAAATATCAGGATAAGGAAGGGACAAAAATACTTAATCCAAACGTTGCGGTTTATGCAGATAAGATTATATGTCCAACACACTGCGGATTATGTGTTAAGCATAAATCACATACAGGATTGGGAAATGTTGTTATAACAAACAGATGTGATTTATCATGCTGGTACTGCTTCTTCTATGCAAAGGAGAATGAGCCAATATATGAGCCATCACTTGACCAGATAAGATTAATGCTAAGAAGAATGAGAAACGAGAAACCTGTTGGTGCAAATGCTGTTCAGATAACAGGTGGGGAACCAACATTAAGGGACGATATAATTGACGTCATAAGAATAGCCAGAGAGGAGGGTTACGAGCATGTGCAGATGAACACCAACAGTGTAAGGGCAGCCTATGATCCAGACTTTGTTAAGAGGGCAAGGGAGGCCGGATCAAATGTCGTTTATACAAGTTTCGACGGTCCAACCCCGAGATCAAACCCCAAAAACTTCTGGGAAATACCAATGGCCCTTGAAAATTATAAAAAGGCGCCCATGGGTGTTGTTCTTGTACCCACAGTCATTGGTGGAATAAATGATATGTATCTTGGTGATATGATTAAATTTGCCGTATCAAACATAGATGTCGTAAGGGGTGTTAACTTCCAGCCAGTGAGCCTTGTGGGCAGGATGTCCGACCGTGCAAGGGCAAGGCAGAGAATAACCATACCAGGCGCAATCAAGAAAATAGAACAGCAGCTTGATGGCCAGATAGGCAGGGAAGACTTCTTTACTGTGCCGGCAACAACAGAGGTATCAAACTTCATAGAGGCATTAAAAGGCCACCCAACATACAAATTATCAATACACTTTGCCTGCGGTATGGGTACCTACGTATTCGTTGATAACGGGAAGATTATACCCGTAACAAGGTTCGTGGATGTCAAGGGTATGTTTGAATATCTTTCAGAATTAGGAGAGGATATAAAGTACTCAAAATGGAAAACAGCAAAGAAGGCAGAATCAGTAACAAAACTGTTATTACATCTTAAAAAATTCGTTGATTATGAAAAGGCTCCAAAGGATTTCAAATTAAAGGATATGGTTTACAATGCCTTTACAGAGGGCGATTACCATGGTTTAAAGGCATTCCACTACAAGTCCCTATTCATAGGATTCATGCATTTCCAGGATCCATACACATATGACGTTGATAGAGTGGAAAGATGTGATATACATTATGCAATGCCTGATGGAAGGGTCATACCATTCTGCGCATTCAATGTAATACCAGAGCTTTACAGGGATTCAACACAGAGGAAGTATTCAATACCTGCAGATGTATACCAGGAAAAGACAGGTATAAACCTGAAGAAGGACAAATATTTCAGAAAATACACAGTTGAGGAAAAGAAGAACATAATAAGGTTCTATGAAAAGAGCATCGGAAGGAACCTAAGACCAGAGGAAATAGGTCTTGACCTTGACAAGGATGAAATACCCATGATCTCATCAGTAAACCCTGGTGAGGAATAAATTTATTATTTTTGTTTTATTGTACTTTTAACTTCTATGAGATACAGGCTTTTAAAGGATACTGGAGATCTTAAGATTAAGGTTTATGGGAGAACCTATACAGAAATATTTAATAATGCAGTTTATGCCATGTCAATGTCTATTATTAAAGTTCATAATCCTAAAATTGAGGTGGAAAAAAATATAGAGTTACATACTAACAATTATGAAAGCCTCCTCATAAATCTTCTTAATGATGTTCTATTTTATTTTGAAACTCAGGATACATTATTTTTTAATTCTAAATTAAACGTTGATGATTTTTATGGTGTCACCGGCAAATTACTGGGAATGCACATTCCAGAAAAGGTAAATTATGAATATATAATTAAGGCAGCAACATACCATGACCTTGAAATCATGCCTGATAAAAACCATGCAATAATAGTTTTTGATATTTAAATTTCCAGCTTTAAAAAATATGGATTATAATTAAAATATTTTAATAAGTGGCCTTCCCGGCCATGGATTTTTAACCCCAATTGAATCGCTCCTTTCAACTTTAATTTTTAATCCTGTGGATCTGCCAATGTAATCAATGTTGTCCATGAGTATTTTATATTCATCCAGATACCTATCAGATATTCTGTTCTTATTTTTAATGTAATCTTTTATCATTATTTTGTATGTGTCTTCAACAGTCTTACTATTAAACATTTTCAGAAACATTATTTGTTTTTCACCATATACTGTAATTAAAACATTTTCTCCCTGGTTTTTTATGACACGGTAAATCTCCTTTATGTCCGATATTACATTTTCAACATATTTTTCTGACTCAATAATATTATAATCGATCCTATCTTCTATGTTAATGTCAAGCCTTTCACCGCTCACAAATGTATTCTTAACGTATCTATGCCAGTATTCCTCGCATGAATATGGTATTACAGGACTCATTATTATAAGCCAGTCGTGCATAATTTTTTTAAGAGCAATATTAACATCAGCATTTCTATTTTCAACGTTTTTTAAATCATTCATTACACTGTAAAACACTGATATGTATGCATCCCTTATCTTCATTGATTCCATGTATTCCAGAAACTCCTTTACATGTAAATAAAACGATGAATAAAACCATCTGTATATGTAATCATCAGAGTCCTCTGGATTTGTGTATTTTTCAAATAAATTAAGAAAGTTTTCGTACCGCTTATATACAGATGATAAATCCTTCTCGTTCCAGTCAAGCATTGATGAGACATCGGCACCAACTGCAATAAACAGCCTGTAAAGATCTGCTGAGTACCTCTGTGTGATTTGCAGAAGAGATATAACGTTTCCCTTGCTTTTAGATATTTTTGCACCGTTTGATATTACTATGCCTGAAAACATTAGACCGCCTGGTAGATATTTTCCACTGAATATTGCCGCGTGGTTCATTATAAAGAATGAGAGGTGGTTTGAAATATGTGGTGGTGCTGTAATTCTAAGATCATTTCCATACCAGTAATTAAACTGTCTTCTGGCAGCTTCTGCCTTTCCCTTTACATAATCATCATATTTTTCAAGGTTTATATTTTTATTAAGATAAACATAATCTATTATGTCATCAGGGATATCTCCAAGATGATCATAAATACCACGCATTTCCCTGGCATTTGTATATGTAACCATATATATTGTCGAATCGGATAAGGACTCTATAACCCATCTCTCATCAAATGGAAGTTTTGTACCTATGCCACGCCTTCTAGCACAGGGTCTTTCCCTTAGCCAGTCTATGGCATCGTTCATTATCTTCCTGTACATTTCTGGATAAAATTTCATCGAGTTAATTAGGTCATGGGCCCTCTCCTTAAGCCAGTCCTGTGAATAGTCTATGAACCACTGGTCTCTTATAACAGCAACTATAACCTTGGAGCCTGATCTTGTCACCGCCTTCCTGCTGGTTTCGTAGAATATTAGTCCAAGTCCTGTGCTTATAAGATCATTTTTAATTATTTCCCTGCCCTCATTTACGGTTAAACCCGTGTATTTTCCAGAATTAATCAGTTTTCCATTGTAAAATTCCTCCTTATATAATTCCTGTGTGGCATCCTTTAATTTTTCATCATTTTCCATTAAACCATACTTTTCAACAAGGCTCTCGACATTTATGCTTCCAGGTGTTTCCACAACCTTTTTTATGTCCATATTTAATTTATTCCTTTTAAAATAAACATAGTCAAATATGGAATGTCCGGGAACAGAATAAACAACGCCGGTGCCATTATCTGGGTCCACAAATACTGCAGGGAAAACGGGAACCATGGCATTATATAAAGGAACCTTAAATTTTCTATTTAAGATCTCTCTGTTTTCAACATCTCTTATATATTTTACGTTATCGTGCTGAAGTGAAAATTTGACATAGCCCTCGTATGTAAGTACAATATTTTTATTTTCATAATTCATTTCAACATATCTGGCATCAGGATTTATCCATATATTTGTAACCCCGAAAAGGGTTTCTGGTCTTAATGAGGCTGCAAGCAGATCAAAATCATTGCCCTTGAATAACACACCTGTAAATTCCTCTATGCTAACCTTATCGGTATCACCATCCTTAATATCATCCTCGCCAACAGCATTTTCATCCTTAATACTGTAAAGTATGGGGTAATTTCCCTTTTTTATTAATCCAAGCTCATTAAGCTTGTTAAACTGCCATCTGACAATGCACTGATAAAAATTATCAGCAGATGTAAATTTTCTTGTCCAGTCTATTGAATAGCCAAGATCCGAAAAATCTTTTATTATCACCTTTGAAAAGTAATCAGCTATATTTTTTGGGTCCTTAAATGATTCTATTATATTATCTATATCTTCCTTACTTTCATATTCTGAAAGATAGCTCCTATAAAGTTTTAATGTATCAGGGTCATTGTTTGCAAGCCTTTCTGCAAATGCAAGAATTGGGGTGCCACTTTCATGAAACCCCATTGGAAAAAGCACATTATACCCCATCAGCCTTTTATATCTTGCAACTATATCACCAAGGGTATAGGTTCTTCCATGCCCAACATGGAGCGACCCATTTGTATACGGCCATGGTACGGTTACAAAAAACTTTTTTAAATTCTCATTTACCTCAGGTTCGAAAACCCTATTTTTATACCATTCCTCACGCCATTTCTTTTCTATAGATGCATCCATATTCCTACACCACTAAAACTGCAGCAGCTATCACCGTTGCCCACTCATCAGGTTTTAAAACAACAGTGGTTGCCGCGATATTTTTTGTAGTTAATATCTTATCATCAAGAACATACTCATTCTTTTTATCATCCCATTTTAAATGGTCATCAAGGCCCATGGTGCTGGCCAGCATTTCAGCTGCAAGTTTTTCAGCAAAATGGCCAGCCTCATTTTCTGTCTGCCCAAAGGTGTGGTGCTCGCTTAAATATCCCCATTTCCCCCTGTCTGACGGTACTGCAACACCAATTGCGGCAGATATCATCCTGTTTAATTCGTTTGACGAATTTCTCGCAAGCACTGTAAATAAAATCTGACCGTAGGATAGAAGTTTCAGCCCCTCAGATTTATCGACTATTTCAGCATATGGTGGTAATATTGAACTTACACTAACTATATTAAAGGGGGCTATACCAGCATCCCTTAGGGCGTTTTCAAATGATTGAAGCTGTGTTTCACCGCGACCTATTCCTCTTGTAAAAAATAATTTCTTTGGCAATAGCATAGGGGTATATTATTATTTATTTAAAATATTTATTGAAATTTGGTCCTGATTGTATTATAATGCAATAGTTTTAAATTCTTTAATATTTATGTTCCTTTTTGCATCAAAATTATAATATTTTAAATAATATTACAGCATTTATAAAAGAAATGTCCCTTTCTCTGAAAAATGTTTTTGCCTTATTAAATCCGAAATTAAAAGAAAGTTTAATAAAAAACGGTATAGAAGAGCCCACAGAGGCCCAGAGAATTGCCATACCTGAAATACTAAAAGGAAATAATATATTATTAATATCACCCACAGGGTCTGGTAAGACAGAGGCCGCCCTGCTCCCTGTTATTGACCGGATATTTAGGGAGAGGCCAGAACCCATATCACTTTTGTATATAACACCCTTAAGGGCATTAAACAGGGATATGCTGTCAAGGCTGTATACATACTGCGATAATCTAAACATAAAGGTTCAGGTACGGCATAGCGATATAACCCAGTCACAGCGTGATGAAATCTCAAAAAGTCCTGGAAATATATTAATAACAACACCAGAATCATTACAGTTAATGATGTCCGGAAAAAAACTACGGGGCCATTTAAAAAATGTAAAGTTTGTTATAATTGACGAGGTTCATGAAATGGCCCAGAATGAACGTGGGTCACAATTCTCAATAGCCATGGAAAGGTTGAAGTCAATAGCGGGGAAAATCCAGATAATAGGCTTATCGGCAACTGTAAAAAACGAGGATGAACTTTCCAAATTTATTGCACCTGAGGGAAATATCAAGATTTTGAAACCATCAATAAATAAAAAAATGGATATATCCGTGATTTATCCAGAACCTGCAGACCCTGAAATTTCGGAAAAAATGGGATGCGACCCCCAGTATGCTGGCTGTATATCTGAAATATATCATATAGTTGAAAAAAACCGTGGCACTATTGTGTTTGTTAACAGGAGATATGTTGCAGAGGACATGGCGTTCAGGCTATCATTGTGGATCAATCATCCGGATTTGGAGGTTCATCATGGTTCATTATCAAAGGAAAGCAGGGAAACTGCAGAAATGGATTTTAAAACCAATAAGATCAGGGGCATAATATGCACATCATCGCTGGAACTTGGCATAGATATTGGAACCGCTGATGTTGTTGCACAGTTTAATTCACCAAGACAGATAAATAAAATGGTCCAACGTATTGGGAGATCAGGGCATTCACTTGAAAAAACCTCACGGGGCATTATAGTATGCAATGACACAATAGAACTCGAGGAGGCCGTGGCCATTGTTGATAACATTAACAGCGGCAATCTTGAAAATGTAATGATCAGGAAAAATTCCCTTTCGACGGTTGCAAATCAGATTATGCTCGAACTGAATTATGCCAAAAAGATCAAATATCAGGATTTTTACAACATAATAAACAGGGCATATCCATTCTGGGAACTGTCCTTTGAAGAATACTATTCTGTTATCGAGCTTTTAAACCGTACAAAAAAATTGATAATAGACGGGGAGTACATAATAAAAAGATATTCAATTTTAAAATATTATATTGAAAATATCTCAATGATACCCAGCGATAAAACATACAGTGTAATAGATACAGTTAATAAAAAATTCATAGGAACACTGGATGAAAAATATGTTGTAAATGAAATTGAACCAGGGTCCTTTTTTATCATACGGGGTGCAACATGGAGGACAATTCGTATTCAGGATGGCAAAATATATGTTGAACCATTTCCAACTGCTGCCATAGCCCCTCACTGGACTGGAGAGGAAATACCAGTTTTGTTTGAAACCACATCAAGGGTATCAGAAAATAGAAAGAATCATGAAATTCCCGGATTCATAAATAAAAGAGGTGCTGATGCACTTTTGAACTGGTATAAAAACGATATAGCATCACTGGATAAAATAATAATAGAATCATATGCTGGAGAAATAATAATCCAGATTCTTCTGGGAAGCCTTGGAAATTTTACACTTGGCGAGATATTATCCGGAATATTAACATCGGTTACTGGTGAGAGCGTCGAAATGGACTACTCACCATATCATATTTATATTAAGGTTTCAAGGAACATTGCACCATCTGATATTGAAAAAATTATTGAA
>NZ_LKBG01000255.1 GCF_001402945.1 Acidiplasma aeolicum | reverse complement strand
AAAATTAAATGCCATATGGAATTCATCCCCATTGCCAAAATATGCCCTTGCATCCGTTGGCCACTGATTCGCCTCGGCCAAAAGTATTGTTCCAGGATATTCACTATCCATCATTTTTCTTATTTCCTTGAAGAAATTATGTGTTTCTGGAAGGTTTTCACAGTTGGTACCCTCACGCTTGAAAAGATATGGCACGGCATCCGCCCTGAAGCCATCCAGGCCAAGGTTCAGCCAGTACCTGATAATTTTTTTTACCTCCTCCCTTACCTCGGGATTATCATAATTAAGATCTGGCTGTGATGAATAAAATCTGTGGAAATAGTACTGTCCCGATTCCTGGTCATATGCCCAGTTGGATTTTTCAGTGTCTATGAATATTATTCTGGCCTCCTTGAATTTATCAGGAGTATCACTCCATATAAACCAGTTTCTTTTTGGGCTGTCCCTGCTTTTTCTGGCCTCCACAAACCATGGATGCTGGTCTGATACATGGTTTAAAACCAGATCGGCTATTACCCTTATATTCATTGAGTGCGCTGTTTCTATAAACTGTTTAAAATCATCTATGGTACCGTATTCTGGTAGGATTGAATAGTAATCTGATATATCATAACCATCATCCTTAAGGGGCGATTTATAGAAGGGTAAAAGCCACAAAGCGTCAACACCAAGGTTTTTAAGGTAACCAAGTTTCATTGTGAGCCCCCTAAAATCGCCAATTCCATCACCGTTGGAATCATAAAATGATTTTACAGGGACCTCATAGAATATGGCATCCCTGTACCATAGTTTATTGCCGTCATCTAGCATTTTATCACCATTATATGTGCCTGCCTTTTTCCAGGAATAAGCCGGACATAATTATATTCGCCATTCCACTTATATTTATTGTTGTTTAGGACATCAACTGCATCATAAATATAATTATTAATTTTAAGCGTCCCCAATGGAACCCTTACATAACCAGACTGTACATTATCAGTATCCATATTTAGTATCACAAGAACTATATTTTTAAAATCCTGAGAATATCGTGCATACGCCAGTATGGAATTATTCGTTGTTTCACAGAAATATATATTGCCATGTGTTTTTAACGCAGGATTTTCCTCCCTTATTATATTAAGCTTTGAAATTATATCTTTGATATTACCAGGAGAATCAAAATCTCTATGTTTTATTTCATATTTTTCAGAATTTAAATATTCTTCAGTATCCCCCAGATGATCATTTTCACATAATTCAAATCCTGAGTAAATGCCCCATAATGGCGATAGCGTTGATGCCAGAACCGCCCTTATGATAAATTCATTTCTTCCCTTCCATAGATCCTTTCCAAGAATATCCGGTGTATTGGTAAACAGCATTGGCCTGAAAAAGTAATTTAATGGTTCTGAATTTAATTCAGAAAAATAGGATGTAATTTCTTCAGGCGTAACGCGCCATGTAAAATATGTGTATGACATTGTAAATCCACGCTTTGAAAGCTCAAACATTAGGTTCTCCTTTGTAAATGCCTCGGCAAGAAAAACAACATCCGGATACCTTGACTTAATCTCATTTAAAAGCCATTCCCAGAAATCCAGTGGTTTTGTGTGCGGGTTATCTATTCTGAAAATTCTTATGCCATGGTTTATCCAGTATATAATAATATTTCTCATCTCATTCCATAGTGCCTTTTTATTTTTTATTTCAAAATTTAAAGGATAAATATCATAATATTTTTTTGGCGGATTTTCTGCATATCTTATGGAACCATCAAGCCTGTGGTAAAACCATTCAGGATGATCATGAACATAGGGATGATCAGGCGAACACTGAAATGCAATGTCCATGGCTATTTTAATGCCGAGTTTTTCGGCTGATTTTACCAGGTCTTCAAAATCGTCCATGGTACCAAGCTCGGGATTAATTGAATAATGGCCCCCTGAGGAATTGCCTATTGCCCATGGGCTTCCAGGGTCACCAGGTGATGCAGTTCTGGAACCGTTTTTTCCACGCCTGTTTGTTATCCCAATTGGATGTATTGGCGTTAAATATATTACATTAAAATTCATGGATTTTACATAGCCTAAATGATTAATTAAATCCCTAAGCGTTCCTGATCTGCCATCATTTCCAAGAGACCTTGGAAAGAGCTCATACCATGAGGCATAGCCACCATAAACTGGATCAGATATGAGCCAGAGATTTTTGCAGTAACCAGTTTTTTCAGGTTTTTTCTGATATTTTTTGACTATGGCAGAAAAATTTTGATCCTTAAGCATCTCTATTTTTTTATCCACATTTAATTTTTTAAATTCATTTATGCTTGACCTTAAAAATTTTTTATCATCCCCCCTTGAATTATTATATGAATATTTTATAATTTCCATGATAACTTTTAGGTCCTCCTCCACATTTTCCCCTGCATTGTACCATGATTGTATATCCTTCAGGAGGCTGCCGTATGAATCCTTCCATGCCTCAATTGTATATTCATAGAAACCAATGCCATCCGTTTTAAATTTTGCAGTAAATATATCATTTGGATTTGAGTCCATTGGGATTATATTCCACCTTCTCTTACCCTTTTTCCTGTATTTTAGCACAGCATATACAAGGTCATGCCCGCTCTTAAAAATCTCGGCACTGACATAAAAATCCTGTCCTTCTATTGTTTTTGCCGGATACCTTCCACAGTTAATTTCAGGCCTTACATTCTCTATTGCAATTGGAGCCGTCATAACGCATCATTCCTCAGATAAATGGCCGATAATGGTGGCAAATTTATCTCTATTGAATATTTTCTCCCATGCATTGAATAATTGCATGATTCTATATTTTTATTTATATGATTTGAACCGCCGTACCTTGATGAATCGCTATTAAAAATTTCTGTATATGTTCCAGGACTGTCAACACCTATTGCATAATTTTCCCTTTCAACAGGTGTAAAATTAAATATGCATACTATATTTCCCCTCATAAAACTGATCACGGTATTATTTACATCATTAAAATCTATCCATGAAAAGTTTTCATCTATATGGAGGTCGTCATATTCTTTATATAAACTGTTGAGGTCATTAATCAGGTTTAATAAACCCTCCTCAGGTTTTCCAATGGCATTCCACTGAAGCTGTGAATTTGAATCCCATTCATTCTTCTGTGCAAATTCATTTCCCATGAATAGTAATTTTTTGCCCGGATATGCAAACATATACGACATAAACAATCTAATATTGGATATTTTTAGGTTATAATCACCGGGCATCTTCTGATAAAGTGAACCCTTGCCATAAACAACCTCATCGTGTGATATTGGCAGTATAAACCTCTCACTGTATGCATACATTACTGTAAAGGTTAATTTCCCAATGTTATATTTCCTGTAAAGCGGGTCTGTATGAAAAAAATCCAGTGTATCATGCATCCATCCCATATTCCATTTGTAATCAAAGCCGATGCCAGACCTTGACGTTATTCCCTTATATGTGCTTGATTCCTCGGCAACTGTTATGACCCCATGATACTTTTCATGCACCGTTGAATTAAGCTCTGTTAATAGTGATACAGCCTCAAGGTTTATGTTTCCACCGTATATATTTGGAATCCATTCCCCTGGTTTTCTGGAGAAATCCAGATATATCATTGATGTTACCGCATCAACCCTGATGCCATCTATATGAAATTCATCAATCCAGTACATAATTGCAGAGATTAAAAATGACCTGACCTCATTTTTGCCAAAATCAAATATATTTGTTCCCCAGTCCGGGGTTCTTCCCTTTCTGGGATCTGCGTAATCATACAGGTGTGTGCCATCAAACATGTATAATCCATAATCATCATCCGGAAAATGTGCCGCAACAAAGTCAAGTATTACCCCAATGCCATTCCTGTGCAGTTCATTTATAAGGTATTTTAAATCCTCCGGCCTGCCGTATCTTGATGTGGGTGCATAATAATTCACGGCCTGGTATCCCCAGGATATATCCAGCGGGTATTCAGTTAATGGCATAAATTCCACATAATTAAATCCGGTTTTTTTAAGATATTCAATCAGCATTGGTGCTATTTCCCTGTAACTGTAATATTTATCGCCATTTTTCCTCCAGGAACCAAGGTGCATTTCATAAATTGATACGGGATCATTGTATCCCAAAATATTTCTTTTATTTATCCATTCGCTGTCATTCCAGTTAAAATCATGGCCGATTACTATTGAGGATGTTCTTGGTCTTTTTTCAGTATAAAATGCATATGGGTCTGTTTTCATTTTAATCCCAAAACTGCTTGTATTTATTGCATATTTATAAACCTCATTTTCTGAAATACCTGGTATAAAAATAGACCATATGCCTGAGTCATTTATGTTAATCATTGGATGCATTCCGGGCGTCCAGTGGTTGAAATTTCCAACAACTGAAACTGAAAGGGCGGAGGGTGCCCAAACAGTGAAATTGCAGCCAGAAACCCCATCAATTTCAATTAAATGTGAACCAAAGGTCTTATATGATTCAAAAAGTTTGCCCTCCTTAAAAAGGTAAATATCATAATCAGATACTGCAGGCCTGAAGTTATATGGATCATAATATTTATGCTCATAACCTGAACTGTCAGTATATGAAATCATATACTTATTAATCTTATCATTAAAATTGGCCTGAAATATTTTATTATCGGTCTCAATCATTTTATATTTTTTATCATTAATAATTACGTAGGCATTAACAGCTATTGGTAGATATGCCCTTATAACATAACTTCCATTCTCAAAGTGCATGCCAAGATGTTTTTCCGGATGGTTACATTTGACATTTTTCAGGCACTCATATATCCCAGACATGATAATTTAATATAATTATTTTATATATTAACTTAACCTGAGATATTTTTATGAATATTTTAAATGATAAATTTATATTAATTATACCGTCAATCAGTCCAGAATGGATTCAATTATCTTTTTTTCTGCATTTCTTATGTGGAATAAAACCGTTGGCTTTGAGAGTCCGTATTCATCTGCTATGTTTTGCAGGCTGTATGTTCTTGGCCATTCATAATATCCATTCTGAAGTGCTTCCTTTATAAGTTTTCTCTCCAGTGCGGTTATTTTTAATGTGTGAACCATAGAATATATCTTTTTTGAAATATCAAGGATGCCATCCCCTGATTTTAGATTTACGTAATCGTATTCTATTATTTTATTATGCGATTTTGATATTGAATTAAATATGCCTTCAATAGAATTTTTATCATATGTAACTATAAAATAATGTTCAAGACCTGTGAAAGAAAAAAAGGGGAAAATTGGCATGGCATCATTTTCAGCAATTGCATTCATGATGCCATGGCCCCTTTTATTCCCACTGAATGCTATAAAATTCTTTCCAGCAGTGAATTTAATTTTATTGAAATCTTTATGATATTTTTCCTTAAAATCATCATTTACTGCAAAGTATCCGAAAATAGAATTAAAATATTTACCTGTCTTTCCCACATAGGATAGTATTATTTTTGAATCATTATTATATGTTGATTCAGAAAGGCTGCAGCTGCTTTTAGTCTTTACATTTATTAAATACATGTTTGTTTAAGTATTTAATAATATTTAAAGTATGTGCATGGCTTAAATAAGATATATAATAATTTTAATAAAAATAATGTTCATTTAATATTTAATTTTTAAATAACATTATCCCTGCACTCATCATTTACAGGTATTATATCCATATTTTTTGTATAATTTATTACACAAATAAATTCTAAATCCTCACTGCCATTATTTATTAATTCATGTTTAAATCTGGAATCTATAAAAATAAAATCTCCAGATTTTAATTCCATTGAATCATTGTTAACGCAGGCAATGCACTTTCCCCTTATTATGTATAAACTTTCGTAATAATCATGGTAATGCATCTGTATTATACCATTTGGTTTTATAATAAATCTTCTCATGGCATAAGATTTTTCCTGCCTGTCCGTGATAAGCCACTGTATGTATGCATCCTTTGAATTGCCTATTTTTACCTCAGAGCTTTTAACATCGTTTATATTTCCCCTATAATATCCATCCATATTATTATAATAAAATATTCATATAAAATGTTATTTTATTAAATATTCTAAATAATATGAGGAAATGTTTTTAATAAGTTAAACACTTTAAGTTTATGCAGCTTCTGCAGGGTGTTAAGGAGGCAATAATATCTGACAATATTAATCATAATATAACAAAAATACTGGAGGACAGTATAAAAAAGAAAACTTTTGATGTTCCGGATTACTTATATGTAACAGACCTGATAAATCCAGTCAATTCATATTATTCAAGAAAATACAAGGAAATCGAAATTGGCAATGACATATATTTAAGAATGAAGCTTGGTGAGGAATACCATTTCATGGCCAGGGGCTGGTTCGAGCAGATGGATGGTTTTTCGGGTTATGAAATACCTGTGAACGGCTCCCATCTTAATTTAAATGTTGTTGGCAGAATTGATTTTATGATAAATAATTCGGTTATTGAATTTAAGCTTAAAAGCAGGGAAAACATAGAAATTGAAGACCTTTATAAAGATTATTTATCCGACCTTGAGCAGCTGTTATTTTACTCAGTTTTAAATAAAAATTACAGTGACATAAACTATCTTGTTTTTTACTCGTCTGGAAATTTTTATGCCTATAAAATTCATATTAAAAACAGGGATAATATAATAAATGAGATGGTTTACAGAATTGATTTAATAAAGCGTGGCCTGTATAATGATGATATTTCAAATTTTCCAAGATGCACTTATTTTACGCATGGATGCCCTTTTCAGGAAAATAATGTCTGCAATTGCAGTAAATTAAAATTAAAGGATGATAAATGGATAATTAATTCAATTAATATATCAGAGGATGGGGAACTTGAGAATAGTTTAAATAATTATTCCATTGAGAATACAAGGCTGGATATAAGGAACATCGATTTAATATATCCAAGGAGATATTACCATAGGATAAGAAATGACAGGGAGATACAGGCAGAGAATAGATTAAAATCAACGTTTAATTATGATAAGAATAATATAAAATTTTTTATGATGGATGCCATAGAAACATCTGCACTTGCAATATCCTCACAGGAATATGCATTAAAAAATTCGGTAAATACACTTGGGCTATCAGGTTATGAAAAATATTTGATAAAAAACATTTACGATGAAACCTCAATTGTGCCATATATTCTAAAGATAAATAATTCTGTTTATACAAGCAATATACCTGATACATACTATTCAGAGCTTGCTGTAATATGCGCAAAAAGGAATATAAATTCTGGATTAATAATTATTGTCTACCCAAAACTTAACAATTCGGTAATTGTGCATGAGATCATATTTAATAATGAAAAACTTATAAATTTATGCCTTACTAAAATTGAGGATATAAAATCAGCTGTTAAAAATTCATATCCTTATAAACTTGACATGTGCCCGCAATTTACCATAAACTCGTGTAATATAGAAAACTGCAGCTGTAAAATGGAAATATACAAAAATTTAAAAAATAGCTAAATTTTTAATTTTTTTCTCAAAAATTACGGTAAATGTTTATATGTTTAAAGGTAAAGTTTTAATAATAATTGTATATATATTTTTATGATTATGAGGGATTCTGAAAAAACTGGCGATTATAATAAGATTGCCATGGAAATATCCAGAAAATATAAGGGGAAAATAAGAATACTGCCCAAGGTTCCAATAAACAGCCTTGACGATTTTTCTTCCCTTTATACACCAGGTATAGCGGAGGTATCCAGGCAGATTAAGAATAATGATGATCTGGTTTATGAATTAACAGGCAAATGGAATTCGGTTGCCATACTAACAGATGGCACCAGGGTATTAGGCCTGGGAAATGTTGGAACCCACGCATCCATACCTGTTATGGAGGGGAAGGCCCTGCTTTTTAATTACCTGGGAGGTGTAAATGCTGTACCAATACCGTTAAATGTTAAAAATAATGATGAGTTTATAACGGCTGCAAGGGCCATTGAGCCTTATTTTGGCGGCTATAATTTAGAGGATATAGAATCACCAAGATGCTTCTTTCTGCTGGAAAATCTTCAGAAGCAGATGGATATACCTGTATGGCACGATGACCAGCTGGGAACAGCATCAATAACACTTGCAGGAATTATTAATTCATTAAGGCTTGTTAATAAGAAAAAGGAGGATGTTAGGATTGTATTTAATGGTGCAGGTGCGGCCAACATTGCGGCAATATATCTCTTCGAGGCTGCAGGGTTTAAAAAGGAAAATATGGTTGTTATAGACTCCCATGGAATTCTGGAGCCGGAACGTGAGGATATAGATTCATTAATGTTAAAAAATCCCTGGAAATACCACATTGCGCTTGAAACAAATAGGGAAAGAATCAGGGGGAATACAGATAATGCATTCAGGGGTGCTGATATTATAATATCAGCTTCAAAATCCGAGCCTGGCACAATAAAAACAGACTGGATAAAATCCATGAATAGGGATCCAATTGTTTTTGCCCTTGCCAACCCCCTGCCAGAGATATGGCCACAGGATGCAATAAGTGCCGGCGCCAGAATAGTTGCAACAGGCAGAAGCGATTTTCCAAACCAGATAAACAACAGCCTTGTTTTTCCCGGTGTCTTCAGGGGTGTTCTGGATGCACGGTCTAAGGGTGTTAATTTTAGGGTCATGGTTGCAGCATCTCAGGCAATTGCCGATTATGTAAGTGACATATCATATGATAAAATAGTTCCAACAATGGATGACCTTAATTTATTCCCGGAGGTTGCGGCAACAGTTGCAAGGAAAACTGTGGATGAGGGCCTTGCAAGGAAAACTGATTCCCGTGAGGGATTTTTAAAAACTGCAACAGAAATAATCGGTTCAAACAGAAAAATCTATAAAAAGCTGTTTAATGAAAAGGATGGTGAGTAAATGGATTATAAGATCAGGGAAATGACAGATAATGATATAGATCAGGCAATGGACTTGCTGTTAAGACTCAAGAGATTAAATTCAGAATTTGATTATGCATTAAGGGTGTCATCAAATAATGAGCAGGAGATCAGGGAAAAATTAAAAAAAATAGTTAATGACCGTGATAATCATATTTCACTGGTAATAGAATCAAATAAAAAGATTGTTGGAATTTTGATTTCTGATATAATATTCAGAATATATTATGACCCAAAATATGAGGCCAGAATAAGGGAAATTTATGTGCTTCCAGAATTCCGTTCAAAGGGCATTGGCAAGGAGTTTATCGATAAATTTACAGATGTTGTCAATGACCGTGGAATTAACATGGTAACTGCGGAATTTCCATCCCTCAACACAATGGCCATTAATTTTTATAAAAACCTTGGTTTCAGGGAATTAATAAAAATATATTCAAAAATACAATAATGCAAATTATAAATAATCAAACAAATTTTCATTAATTTATTTTTTCCCTGTAATATTAATCCCGCATTTTGTCCCAAAAACCCCAATAATCTTATAATATATTTTTATAAAAACTATTGTTTTTATTCTTTCCATTTGATACAATTCGATTTTCCTGATGCAGTGCCGGTATTGAGAGTAATTGCGACAAATTGTTTCAATCTTTTTATAATACTATTTTTATTTTAATTGAGAGATATAAATATCAAAAATCAAAACGGCGGATTTTTATTACATGCATAAAATACTTTGTATTAATTGATTAAATATTTTATTTTATGATATAATCAAATAAAAAATGATTGTATACAGAAATATGT
>NZ_LKBG01000254.1 GCF_001402945.1 Acidiplasma aeolicum | reverse complement strand
TGTATTCCATACCCATTGATTTTTCATATGTTGGATCTGTGCATTCACATCCATCCGGAAATACAAGGCCGTCTGATGCTGATCTGCATATGTTCTCAAATACCGGGCAGATTCATATTATTGTTGGATACCCATATGATTTAAAAAATTATTCCGCATATAACAGAGCAGGAACTCCTGTTAAGTTGGACATTATTTGATTGAATATCTTAATATGGCACAGTATCCCCCAAATTTTTTTATAATTTCACCGGAATCAGAGTAACGGCTTATAACATGTATGTTTGCTGATCCATTTAAAATCGAAAGAAGCTCCCTTGTTTCCGGGGCATGAAATTTTTCCTCTGAAATAATTAAATCCTGAATTATACCCATCTGTGCATATTTTAATATATCCCCATAACCATATATGCTTGTGGCGCTTTTATTTAGCCCTTCAAGAAACTTATTTATAATTTTTTCATCCCTCATGAGCCTTGAATTTTTTAGAATATTTTCACTTTTTTCACTCCCCAGGAATTCATAAATTCCTCTTTTGCCCGTATCCTCAACGGCAAAATCATATTTTTTAAAATTTTTAAAATACGGATTCTGGTTAATGAAATTATAAAACTTAGAGTGTTCAAATCCAGGTCCTAGAATGATTAAAATAATAATATCCCTTATATTTTTTAAAACATATTCAATTTCCTGGTAATAACCTGATGATTGCTGCTTGACATCAAAATATTTTCCAGACTTTCCAGATTTTATGCTTGCAAGTTCCTGTATTCCATATGGTCTTAATGCGCATACTGTTGCCTCCTCATCATCCATGGAAATAAAATAAATTCCAGTACTCTGAGAGGTATCGGTTGCCTCCCTGAGTAGGTTTAAATCCTCATCTGTAAATTCTTTAATAAGGAGGAATTCATCATCGGTACCAAGAAAGATTGATTGATGGCTACCGGCTTCATCACCCTCTATTATCTCGCCAAGAATTTTAATCTTATCGGTATAAGGCTGAAAATCTACTTTTTCAACCTTTAATTTTACCTTAATTTTCTTTCTTTCTGTTGATTTTGCCCTGTCCATGTCGTCATTAAGCTCAACCCTTCTAAAAACATCAGATACTATTAGATCCCCGGGTTCAAGTAAATTTTTTATATACCAGAGATCGTCAAGTGTTTCTATCCGTATTTTTAACTCATCATTTCCAATATTATTTTCCAGTATTTTCAATGAATGATAATTAAAAGATCGGTTAAATACTTTTAAATTTTAAAATTTTATTAATTTCATTAAGAATTTTTTTATAATGAGAACCTTCCCAGTAATATTTATTGCATTTCTTACAGTATTTAACTGTTTTAAATTTTTGCCTGACCATTGTATATTTTAAAGGATCCAGCGTATCAGTGCTAACATCCACAAGAATTGAATTGCACACCGGGCATCTTGTAAAAAAAAGTTTTTTATCCGGTGGAAAGAGGCTTATTATTTCACTTACCTGATCTTTATAATCGGTGCTATCCAGAAATATTGAAAGCGAGTACCTTTTATAGAACTCTATATCCCTTGTTAATAGTATTAAATTATTTTCAATACAAATCTTGAGTATTTCATTATCATAATGTACATCCGGATATTCAACATCATAACCCATAAAGCGGAGCCATTCGCAGGCCCTTTTTGCCATATGGTCTGCCATAAATTTATGGGTGACTCCATCTTTTAGAAATTTCATTTTCAATTCCCGCTAAATCCATTACCCTTCCAACCATGGAATTAACCATATCGTCAACTGTTTTTGGCCTGCTGTAAAATCCCGGCATTGCCGGCGCTATTATCACACCACTTTCTGAAAGTGCAAGCATATTTTTTATCATGATTGTGCTCAGTGGTGTTTCTCTTGGAACTATTATAATCCTCCTTCTTTCCTTCATGGCAACAAGGGCCACCCTGGATATTAAGGTATCAGATATGCCAACGGCTATTTTGGCCATTGTGGATGATGAACATGGTATTATTATATAAGAATCAAAGATAAAACTCCCGGAACTTACTGTGGCAGCTATATTGGAATCATCATAAACATAATCAGCCAGATTTTTTATATAATTTAAATCATAATCAGTTTCCAGTTCTATTACCTTTTTTGCACTTTCAGATATTATTAAATGTATTTCAGCCTCTTTTATTTTTTCAAGAAGGCGTATGCCATAAATTGAACCTGATGCACCGGATAATCCAATAACAATTTTTTTCATTATTATATAATGCTTAAATTGTATTTAATTCATTTTTTTCTATTAAAGATAAAATAAAGAACAAACATCCCTGCTATGATGGCTATTATTGCCCCTGCCTCCTCGTACTGAACTGTTTTGCGTGCCACCACGGGTTTTGAAAATGAAAATCCAGGATATGCACCTGCATCAAGTGCCTGTATGTTTGTATACCCCTTAACATGAGAGGACACATTTTCTGTATCAAGAAATGCCTTTGTCATGTTTGCCATTGTTGGACTGCCTGTTTCAGAAAGTTTTAAAAGAAAGTATGCGCCGTATGGATTCATTGATGTATATGAAAGATCAAACACAATAAGATACTGCGTATCCACTGCTGACCAGTTATATGTTACATACTTTTTATTGTCAATAACATTAGAAAAAAAATTAACCCATACTGAATTTGATATATTATATTCTGTACCATTATAATAATACGTAATGGTCGGAAGCACGCTTGGTGGTGCTGGCAAATTCTGGGATGAATTGGCAACAGCCGGTGCGGCGATTAAGAACATGGATAGTAATATTGCTACCAGTATTTTGTACATTTAATACTGTATGTAAAATATGATTTAAATCTTTTTTTATTTAAAACCAAATTACCACAATTAAGTATTTAAATAAAGATTGTTTTTAGCTGTATATGCTCAAAAAGATTGTCGCCGGCATATTCATATTCATATTGATTCTATCATTTATATCATATGCTAGTTCAGGCCTCAATGAAAATCAAATTACAGTGGAGCCCGTATCCAGCCAAACAGGCCAGTATATGGCATACGTTCCATCCTACCTGCATCCTGTTGTTAATAAAATTTTAAGGTATAATAATATTAATTACACATATTATGGAAATATTTTAACTGCAACATATAATTTATATAATTATTATAATGAAAAAAGCATATTCGCATCATTGAATAATATAGGTATAAGCTCATTTAAATCAAATGATTCCAATGGATTTGTACCGTATTTAATTGTAAATACATCCAGATTCGACGGTGGTGCATACACGCCATATGATATATACAATGCCTATGACATTGGCTATATTGAAAATAGTGGATTCAGAGGTCAAAATACAACAATAACGATAGTTGATGCCTATGGTGATCCAAATATAATGTATGACGTTGAATCATTTGATAATATAACTGATTTACCCCCTGTAAATTTAAGCATATATACCCCTGTAGGCCCAATAACATCTGAAAATTCTGGCTGGGCCATTGAAACTGCAGTGGATGTTGAGTGGAGCCATGCCATAGCACCCGATGCAAAAATAAATCTCGTGCTTGCACCAAATTCAAATAGTACTCTTGTTCAGGCTGTGGCATGGGCAGTTGGCAACCTGTCTGAAAATGTGATATCCCTTAGCTGGGGTTCTGCCGAATCCTCATTAAATGCAAGCGAATTAAAGGTATTTAACAGCATATATATGGAGGCAGCTGATAAAAATATTACAGTGGTTGCTGCGTCAGGTGATAATGGTGCCGATGATGGTACATCAGCAAAAACTGTGAACTTCCCTGCCGCAGACCCCTATGTTCTTTCAGTGGGTGGAACAAGCCTTTACTGCCATGATGGGACATACTCACAGACAGCATGGTCTGGCAGTGGGGGTGGCTATTCATCGTATTTCTCCACACCATACTATCAGAACGCAACAGGCTATAATTCTACTCAACGCGGTGTTCCAGATGTATCCATGGTGGCAAACCCCAACACAGGGGTTCTTATTGTTGTGTCGGGAACCACATACAAAATAGGTGGTACAAGTGTGGGCACACCGATCTGGGCAGGAATAATTGCATTAATGGATCAGTATAATAACAGGTCTTTAGGATTGGTTAATCCATTATTATATCAGATAGCACGGACACATTTTTATTCAAAGGATTTCACTCAAATTACATCAGGCAGTAATAATGGCTACTCGGCACATTCAGGATGGAATCCGGTCGATGGCCTTGGAACTCCCATGGTAAGCAATCTGATTAATGATTCCAGGGTAATACTAAAGGGTTATGGATCAATTGTTTACCTCAATGGAACTGAAAATCTCACTGAAATCTCAGCAAGTATAGATGCTGGTCATAATAACCTTGAGGGTTTCAATGGAAGCACATATTATTTCATATCAATGTATGGTTCTTATAATAATTACGTTGAATTTGGAATACTTGCAAATCTTTCCGGATATTATTATCATTATATCATAGATGACGCGGGCGTGGAATTTAATGGCACATTCAATGGAGGCGGGGAAGCGAATCTTACAATTCTATATAATAATTATAATATAATATTTAAGGCAAATAATTCAAAAGTTAATGAAATAAACGGTATATTATTGAATGATGCCGGTTTTTATAAAGGGGCCATAGGCGTTCTGCAGGAAAATTCGGGTATTTACAATGCATATATACCGCATGGAACCTTTTCAAATTTAATAATTAAAAATAACAGTTACAGTTTAATACCCTATGCATACTATGAATCCCATGTATCTAGCCTTGAGAACCACGGTGATCTGGGAATAACATATAATAATAAGAATTTTACAGCAGCATTTTCATATAATATCACACCTGGATATCTGTATAAGAATGGCTATAAACCTGAAATACTGTATAATTTATCATACAGTAGCACATCGGGGCTGTTCCTTTATGCAAATAATGGCCAGAAAACAGTTTTCTATGTTAACGGTTTGAGATTAAAAGGTAACAGCGATAAACTTGACCCTGGGGTTTATAATGTCAATGCAACCATTTCTGGAATTAATGTTTCAAGAACCATATACATACCCAAAATATCAATATATAATATAAATACAATTCCTGAACCGGTTTACTTTAATGAATCAAAGTATATCATTGATGATTACTATTTTAAATATTCAGGAAATACCAATAATTTCAGTATATATGGAATTAATGGAAATAACAGTATAATAATATATTCTGATGGCTATAATACCATTTACGGCCATTTTAATTCGACTAAAACATTTACACTAAATCCAAAAAATATAACAATAACATTTTTTGTCTATAATGCCAACACAACCGTAATTGTTAATGGACGTAACATTCCTGGAAGTTATGGTATTTTTAAGGAATCAATTAGGCCAGAACACATAGCTGTAAATATTACCTCACCCGGATTTATCGGAAAAAACTTTACCATGAATCTTTATCCCTCAGAAAATGTATTCAGGGAATTTTTATTGCTGCCAAAATCTTCATTGTATAAAGTTACAGGTTATATCACAAATATAGAGTTTAATTATGCACTGGCGCATGTGGCAGTGTACAGCAATGGAAGAATATCGGGATATTCAAGCCCACAGGGACATTACATTGTCTTTTTACCGGCAGGGAAAAATACATTAAAATTTTCACTGGAATATTATAAAAACAGTACATTAAACATTAATGCAAATAAAAACATGAGTAATCAGAACGTTTCATTGGCACCGGCAAACATAAACCTGGTATATATACCATTTAAAATCACATATTTGTTCCCATTCATGTTTTATTTTCTTTACCTGTCATGGAATCAATATTCTGGTCCTGATTTTGGCCTATATGAAATATTTTATTCAACAAATCCCAATATGGTTGGATATCATGATAAAACTATTTTTACACAGGGTGTCGATTTTACGGTGCTAACCAATATAGAGCCGGGGAAAACATATTATATAATTATATCAGCATACACGGCCCAGGGAGCATTTATTTCCACATCAGAGGTTAAGGTAACATATAACCTGATAAACTACGGCATCAATGCACTAATAATAGGTGGCATTATTGCATACATTTTAATAATGATAAAAATATTCTTTAGAAAAAGGAAAAATGAGGAGGATTGGGATATATTTAACGAATTTCCTTAAGAATTTCCTGCCTTGCAATATCCATGTTTTTTAATTTTTCATATCCGATCTCCCTGGTTCTTGTTCTAAGTCCACAGTCAGGATTCAGGCGTATTAATTCGGGCGGGAGTATTTTTAAGGCATAATTAATTCTATCCTTTATTAGCTCCACCGGCTCAATATAATCTATATGTACATCTGTTACACCTAGACCCATAAATTTTTTCTTATCATTATGTTCATTAAAATACTTTAAATCAGTGTAACCGGGTCTGGAGGAATCATCAGTACCACGTTCGAGTGTATCACGATTTGCAAATTCAAGGTTAAAACCATCTATTTTTATGTCATCCATAACATCATAAAGAAGTCTATAATCAATGCTATAACAAACGTGCATCGAAAATTCAACATTATCTATTCCATCAACGGATTTATTTATTGAATCAACGACAATATTCATCTCATCCGGATGTGTTGTGGTGGCTGGCTCATCTATCTGAATTTCAAGCTTTTTGCCCGGATATTTTCTATCCCATTCCCTTTTCAGCTCCCTCATATCCTCATTAAGAAGCTTGGCAAATTCCATGGCAGTTTCATATCTATCCCTGTAGTGTTCATTAAATGACCAGTCCATCATTGTATAAGGGCCTGTAACAGGAATTTTTATATTTGATATATTATTTTCAAGAAGAAATTCTAACTCATCCAGATGGTATGGTTCCTTTCTTTCTATCCTATCAGTTATGCTACCTTTCTTGTAATATCTGTTATCAAAAGACCTGACCGGGCCATAGAATGTTATTCCGTTTATCCTGTTTGCCTGATGCTCATACATTTCCCATCTGAACATTTCTCCGCCAACACCTATATTATCCAGGCCGGCCTTTTTAAAAAGGTCTATGGTTTCAATGGTGGCCCTTCCTGCAAGTACGTTAAATTCCTCAGTTCCCTGAATTTTATGAAAAACAGAACTAAGATACGTTGGTTTTCTAAAACTACCAATTTCCTGTGATATCAAATATTTTTCTGACATTTTTAATCACCTATTTTTGACATAATTTCTATTTTTTTATCTGCAATCATCCTGGGGAGAAAATCAAAATATTCTGTATGCGTAATAATAATGGAATCAAGATCGTATTTTAGGGCCTCATTCCTTATATCCTCAGGTTTTTCCAGTTTTGTGTTGTATCCGTCTATTAATTTTATTCCTGGTTCATCAGAAATTTCTGATGCAATTTTTACATTGTTTTCATTATTATCGCATATTATAGATTTTGGTCTTCCCCTAATATTCTCCTTATATATATTTCCGGCTGTTATTAACCTTACATTGTATTCCTTAACAAAATCCTCCAGATTTAATACACTGTTTTTTTCATATGGTAGGGAATCAAAAAGGATCACATTTCTGGTCCTAAATTTTTTAAGTATCTGTACATAATTATTTAACAGCTGTTTTTCAAAGTCATTATATGCCATTTCCACCCTGGACATTTTAAAAAATGTATAGGGTGATGGCAAAAATGCATTAAAATCTTTACCATACTCGGCATATAGGGGGAGTGGGGGGTTTTCATTTAATGGTGTGAATTTATCTGGGGAATACTTTATACCACCAATTTCAGATACCTCTGGCATGCGGTAAAATGTATTTGTTTCCTTATATCTTGTAAGGGGACCTGGCTGCATGCCATCGGTAATAAGAACCAGGGGCCTAAAAATATCATACCAGTTAAATAATGGGTCTGTATATAAAATTTCATTATTATTTAACCGGTCATAGAACTCATGCTTTTCATCGTCAATGCGATCATTAAGTGCCGCGTCCGGAAGAAGACCTTTTTCCCATCTGCTGATGCTTAATCGCAATTCATTTGTTTTTGGATAAATGCCATAAACAAGGGTATTTATTTTCATTTTATCAAACGCTTATTTTATATTGTTTAAAAAATGTTTTTGATTTTTTTATGATTCCTGGTAATAATTTTATTAGTCAACAACGTTTTCAGAAAGGCTTATGTAGGGTTCCTCATCTGATATTCTGACCATTGCATTTAAAGGTATTATCATCTGTTCCTCACCATGCCCAAATGGTGCACCATAAAGTGATGGCTTATTTATTTCGTTCATAAATTTTTGTATTACATCCTCTATTGACGGCATTGGCTCTTCCTTATCAAATATGGCCTTAAAATCACCAAAGACAAAACCATTGAATTTATCCACAATATCTGCAAGCTTCATGCTGAAGAAATACCTGTCTATGTCACCTGATGTTACATCGGTATCCTCTATGAAGAATATTCTTCCGGTTGTATCCGGTATATAATTTGTACCAAGAAGTGATGCAACAAGGGATATATTTGTACCCATTGAAAGGCCCTCCGTATTTCCCGGTATAATGTATTTTATAAGCCGGTCCTCGTATATATTTATCTTTGTGGAATTGCCTGTTAGTATATCCATAAAATCCTTTATACTGGGTTTTGCAAAATCCTCTATATCTGATGCAACCATTGGGCCATGAAATGTTATAAGATTTGCATTCCTGTTTATTGCCAGATGCAGTGCGGTTATATCACTGTATCCCATAAATATTTTGGGATGATCACGTATTATATCATAATCAAGTAGTGATAGTATATGTATGCTCCCATAACCGCCCCTTGCACAGAAAATTGCCTTAACATTATCATCCTTAAAGGCTGACATTAACTCCTCAGCACGGTCCTTTGCGGGTGCTGCAAGATCATTTCTCTGGTTAAGCTTCTTTATATTTTTTCCCACTGTTACCCTGTAGCCAAGTTTCTTTAACCTAGATATACCCTTGGACAGCCTGATCATATCAGGTGCACTGGCCGGTGCTATTATCCTTATTTCATCCCCCGGCCTTAATTTCGGAGGCTTAATTCTCTCCATGATCACCACCAAATTCATTTTTTATTTTAACCAAGGTTTCCTGATTCTCCAAAATTTCCATAATAGAATTATATGCAACATTTATTGTCGTAAATAGATTATTAGCTGCGCGCTTTGGATTTGCTGCATTCCTGAATTCATCGGAATGCCCGGGTATGTTTGTTCCTATTTTCATATCAATATGCCCTGTCGGCACACTTAAACTCACATTGGCCTCGTCTGTACTGCCGCAGCCATATCCCTCTTCGTTATCTATATTATAGGCGTTTATATTAAATTTATTAAGATTTTTAAGCAGTATGGAATCTATGGTTTTGTTAGGCTTATATTCTGTATACATCGGCATGAGGTCCTTAATAATTAATTGCGTTCCAAAACCCTCTGAAACAGAACTGACAAGCCTCTTTATTTTTAAAACAAGTTTTTTAAGGAAATCTGATGAGCTTGACCTTACATCCACCTCAAGCACGGCCCGGTCAGGCACAACGTTTGATGCCCTGCCACCCTCCTTTATTATCATGCCTATGACAGAATGCTTATCATTTTTTATCCAGTCCCTCATATTATTAATTGCTGTATAGCTGGTAACAAGGGCATCAAGTGCGTTTATTCCATAGCATGGTGAGGCAGCCATATGGGCAGATTTTCCAAGAAATGTAAATTCCATCTCGGCGTCAGCAAGTGCCTTTGATCCAACAGCCCATCTGTCATCCGGATGCATGCCCATTACAAAATCTATATCCTTAAATGC
>NZ_LKBG01000253.1 GCF_001402945.1 Acidiplasma aeolicum | reverse complement strand
CACCTCTGTCCCTGAAGGGATTAATATAAGCCCGTATGTAAGGATAAGTGTGGTCGATGAATCAGGAAGCCTCATTGCCTTGGCATGAGGTAGCTCACTGTTTTATTATTGATTAAATCTTTTATTTTTTCATCACTAAATCCCAGATTTTTTAGTATTTCCCTTGAATGCTCGCCTAGCCTTGGTGACATTAATCTAATTCCTCCCGGGGTTTCAGACATTTTAAACGGGGAATTTAGCATTTTTATATTTTTATTGCCAAAATGCACATCTTTTATCATTTCCCTGTAATTTAACTGTTTATCCATTATAACATCGCTTATCTTATTTACCCTGGAACACGGTATGCCATACTCATTAAATTTTTTAATAAGTTCATCAACAGTATATTTTTTAAACTCATTATTTATAATATTTATCAGTTCATCCCTGTTTTCAAGCCTTTTTTCATTTGTGCTGAACCTATCATCATTTTTTAAATTCTCAATATTTAATGCCGAGCAGAAAAGCCCCCATAATTTTTCAGTACCAACTGTTACGGCTATATAATCATCTCCAGCTTTAAAAACCTGGTATGGCACTATGCTTGGGTGGGCTGAACCAAGTCTCTCTGGATTTATACCTGTTGCTATATAATTCATGAATTGATTTACAAGGAGATATGAATTTACATCCAGCATTGATATATCTATGTACTGCCCCCTTCCTGTGATATTTCTGTAATTAAGGGCCGCAAGTATGGAAATGGTTGCAAATAAACCGCTGGTAATATCTGTAATTGGCACACCAAATTTTACAGGATCACCATTTTTTTCTCCTGTTATGCTCATAAGCCCGGATCTTGCAAGTGCTATAAGGTCATATGAGGGCATTGAAGCATCAGGGCCCGTCTGCCCAAATCCAGATATGCTGCAGTAAATTATTTTATTATTATAATTTTTAAGTGATTCATAATCTATTCCAAGTTTTTTGGCTGTGCCAGGCCTGAAATTTTCAATAACAATATCAGATTTTTCAACAAGTTTTTTAATTATTTCAGTGGCATCAGGATGCTTTAGGTCCATGCATATACTTTTTTTGTTTCTGTTTACACTTATGTAATATGCAGATTCATCATCAATAAATGGGGGTGCCCAGCTTCTGGACTGATCTCCAGCAGGTGGTTCAACCTTGATAACATCTGCACCGAGGTCGCCAAGTATCATAGATGCAACCGGTCCCGACATGGCCTGTGTAAAATCAAGAACTTTTAAACCTTTTAATGATTCCATATTAAGCTAAAAAAATAAAACAACTTAAATTTATGTTTTTATACAATATTTAGAAGTTCATATCATCATATATGCCTTCTTCAGGATTAACCGGATTCCTTGGTTTTGCATCACTGGGCAGTTTATTAAATCCTAGTATAACAAATATTATACCAATAAATATTAGAAGTATTCCTATTATAATTATTGTCAGTATTACACCGATTAAAAGCATGTTTGCTGCAGTATTAAAATCCCTCACACCCGTTAGTTCATATACAGATTTATATGCGAAATATTCAAAAATAATGGATGCTATAACACCGAGCAATAATATAAATAATGATACCAGCAGGCCATAGGCCGGACTTACTGGAGGGGCCGTGCCAGCATGTGTTGTTACAGCATAGCTGGAAATGCCAAAAACCAGAATTACAATTAAACCGATTAAAATTCCAGATATTACACTTGCAAGCATATATTTGAATGGTTTTTTATTATCATAATAATTGGATATCAAATTCATGGAATTCAGAAGCAGTATAAGACCCAGTACCTCTGCAATTAGACCTGCATAATTTATGAAGATGTTTAAGATCCCGCCAAAGAATTCTAATATAATTCCAAGAATTCCATATGTTCTTGCAGGTTCAAGTTCAGGTATTCTCTGCGAGTACATTCTTGGGTATGCAAATTAAAATTAATAAATTTATTGTATTTTTCTAAATTAATATGTAAAAATTAAATAATAACTTTTGATTACGCCAGTAAATGTACATTCAATCAAATATTCAATATAAAATCAATGGTATTTCACACATTATAGAACAGGAATTACATGAATTGAGGAGTGGAACCAATGAATGATGCCTATTATATTATTCCAGTTTTAATATTTTTGCCCACAATACTGCTTATTCTGGCACAGCTGGTTTATTATTACCTCGGAGTAAATCATAAATATAAGGACCTTCAGGTTGCATCCATGCCATCATTATCCATACTGGTGCCAACAAAGGGTGAAAAAATAGAGACTGTGCAGGGACTTCTTGAAAATATTGATAATGCTGAATGGGATAAATCCAAAATTGAAGTAATTATAATTTCTGATGATACAGAGGAATATTTTAAGGAGATGCAGCAGAGGGTAAAAATACCTGAAAATCTAAAGGTTATCTTTTACAGGCGTGGAATTAATAAAAGGGGTTATAAAAGCGGCGCGCTGCATGACGGTTTTAAAAAATCAACGGGGGAACTTATACTTACAATGGATGTTGATGCAAGGATATATAGTGATTCAATAAAAAAGGGGTATGCCCAGATAATGGCCGAAAATGCCGATGCCGTTACCATGAACTGGATTGGCTATGGAAATGTGGAATCAACAACCGTAAATTCTCTTATAATATCAACATATTACACAAATACTTCGATAATAACTGGCAGGGACCATGCAGGCATGCCTGTAATGCCTGTTGGATGTGGAACACTTTTCAAGAGGGATGCCCTTAATGCTGTGGATTCGTGGGACCCTGAAATGATACAGGATGATCTGGAGATCGGCACAAGGCTTATACATGCCGGCAAAAAAATAAAAAGTTCTGATGCCAATATAAAAATAGAGGTTCCAGACACATTCAATGCATTTTATACCCAGCAGACACGCTGGGCCATGGGAAGCATGGAGGTTTTAAGCCGGCGGTTTAGGTACATAATATCATCAAAAATAGGAATTATTAAAAGGCTGGACATTATTGCATTTTTATTACAGTACATACCGCTTGTTCTTACATTTTTAATGGCCATTGCCCTTGTAATAATATCACCATTTATACATTTTGACATATTATTTAATCCACTGTTCTTTCTATGGATAATCCTCCTTGGGTTATATGCATATGTTTTCGTTAAAATCGGTGATAAATTTAATATAAATGCCAAAAAAGCAGTTTCTGCCATGGGCAGGTTATCATCCTACACTGTTGCCATCTCCCCATTTGTTCTGCTATGGATATTCAGGGCATTTAAATCAAGGAGGATTTACAGGATAACACCAAAGGGTGCCGGTCATAAAATGCCATCAAATATCTATGCCATTCTGGCATTTGGAATCTTTTTCATTGCCGGATCTTTATTTTATTTAATACACTTTTATCTTTTAACAGGACTCTGGCTTTTATACTATTCCATGGGTTACATATCAACATTTTATCTTGTTTATAAGGATACATGGCAAAAAAATAAGGAATAATTTAATAATTAATTATTAATATATGTATATGGTTCTGGATTCCTACAGATCAAAGGCAGATAAAATACTGGTGCCATTATCCAAAAAATTTTTAATGCTCAATCCCAATACAATTTCTGTTTCATCATTGATTTTTGCAGCATTTGCCGGGATATTTTATTATTTATCATTTTTTAGTAAGTATATTCTATTTTTATCATTTATATTCTTAATTTTTTCCGCCCTTTTTGATGCGCTGGATGGCAAGATTGCCAGGCTAAAAAATATTGCATCCAAAAAGGGAGACCTTATAGACCATGTTTTTGACAGGTATTCAGATATATTTATTGTCCTCGGCATGTCGTTTTCTATTTTCGGTAACATATACCTTGGTCTGTTTGCAATTTTAGGCATATTACTGACAAGCTACATGGGTACACAGTCACAGGCACTGGGGCTAAAAAGGGATTACTCGGGTATAGCAGGCAGGGCCGACAGGCTCGTTTTAATGATGATTTTTACATTAATACAGATATTTGTAACCGGGCATTTTGATGTTTATAATATAAAACTGTATGTTACCGGCATCCTTCTAATATGGTTTGGCATAGCTGGAAATATAAATGCAATAACCAGATTTTTTGACATATATAAAAATTTATAATTTGTTTATTATATTAATATATTTTTCATTAAGATCCATTGCAGTTTTTTCGTTTTTAGATTCTGTGAATATTCTTAATATTTTTTCTGTGCCCGATGGCCTTATTAAAACCCAGCCTGAATCCTCATATATCTTTATTCCGTCAAGTAGATCTGTTTTTTTATTTCCCAGTGCATCAAGTAATTTATTTTTAATAACATCCCAGTCATATTTTCTGGGTACTGACTTTTTTACCATGTAATATTTTGGTATCTCCCTTAGCAGTTCACTTATTTTTTTATTCTCACAGGCAAGCAGGTTGAGCATTAATGACATTGTCATGGCGCCATCTCTGCAGAACTGATGTTTACCATATATGACACCACCATTCTCCTCTCCTCCAATCACAGCATTGTTTTCTATCATGGTTCTGGCCACAATCGGGGCACCCACCCTTGTTACAATTATTTTTGCATTTTTTTGCTGGCACACATCCTTTAATGCATCAGAGCTGCTTGTTGGGGTAACAAGAGTTTCCCCGGCCCTTAATGTATATTTTGCTATTAAGGCCAGGCTTTCATTTCCATCTATAAAATTACCATTTTCATCTATGAATACGCATCTGTCAGCATCACCATCGTGTGCTATGCCTATATCGAATTTGCCAGTTTTCATAATGTTTATAAGATCCTGCAGATTTTCTGGTTTTGGCTCAGAATTTCGTCCTGTAAATTTTCCATCAGGATTTGAATTTAGCGTTACTATATGGCAGTTGAGCCTGGAAAGTAAAAGCGGGCTTGTATAATATGATGCACCGTTTCCGGTATCTATGGCCACATTTAATTTTCTCTCTGAGATCTTTTTAAAATTAATCAGTGATATTATGCCATTTATGTATAAATCCACTGCAGTATCATCATAATAAAACCTTCCTGCATTTTCCCATGAAACATTTTTAAATTTTTTATTCATTATTAATTTTTCTATTTCATATTCCTTTTCCTCATCTATTTCTGTTCCATCCATATCTATTGCCTTTATGCCGTTATACTGTGGTGGATTATGGGATGCAGTTATCATAATTCCCGGAACATGATTTTTTTTGCAGTAATACTGCAGTGCAGGTGTTGGCAGTATACCAAGATAAACCACATCAGTGCCTGCGGACATTACTGCAGATGAGACTGCATTTAATATCATATCTCCTGTTATCCTTGTATCCTTTGCCATGGCTATTTTTTTAGCACTGAAGAATGTTGCCATGGCCTTTCCAACATCCATGGAGAATTCAGCTGACAGATCATCATTTGGTATACCCCTTATCCCATTGGTTCCAAAAAAATGTAATTCCATATAATGGTATTGTATGCATTTATAATAATTTTTTATTTTTTATATTGTAAACCCTGCCACGCCATGTAATATTTTTCATTCTGTTTGCCATGAAAAGATTAACTGTATAAATAAATGGCATTAAAATTGCGGCAATTACATTTTCAGGCGATACCTTATTGAGACGCCTAATCATGTTCAAAATATATAATATCTCCGGTATTAAAAATAATAAAAAGAGTTTGTTATAAAATATGCCTGCAAATATGGCAGAGAAAAACAGAAACATGTAAGAAAAATAGAATAAAATTCCATAATAAAATATCTTTTTTGATGCAGCAATTGATAGAGCGGTCTGCCTGTTTGCCCACTCAAAAAACTGCTCAAAATTTTCTGGAGAATTTACCACAGGCATTGCCCTTTTTACATAATAAAGATCCAGATTTTTATCCTTGGCTATTTTTGTTAGTGCTGTATCATCCGATATATTGCTGCAAAAATAATCAAAATAATTGTTAAGCAGAGATTTTTTGAATGCAAGAGAACCTCCCCACCCAAATCTTGTTAGTTTTGCCTCCATAAGGCCCATGCCAACAAACCCCCAAACCTCCTTAACCCTGCTCCAGAATCCTCCAACAGGTTTAAAATATGGAAAGGTTGTGGAAATTCCGGCATTATCAATTCCAAGTGGCATAATAAGATACTTAAGCCACTGTGATGAGACCAGAATGTCAGAATCAGCAATAACATAAACTTCATAATCGGGATATTTTTCAATTGCAGTGCATAGGGCCCGCACCTTACCACTGCATTTACCGCACTGAAAATCTGATACAATGCAGTCTATTTTTAGTTTATTTATAATACTGCATGCAGGGTCATCAGGGGAATCAACAATTGTAACAGCATGGTAATCTGGATAATCCTGATTAATTATAGATTTAAGGTTCTCCTCCAGTGAATAATCCACACCACGGCATGGTATCATAACAAGCGTTCTTGGCCTGTAATTGTTTTCTATATCATCATTTACATTTTTATGTGTTTCTATTAAAATAAATCCAAGAGATACAAGCAGTAAAATGATTATATATATTACAAGCAAAATAAAATAAATTAACATTTATATTAATGAGATATCCCTTGTATCAACCTGGCTTACATTCTTTACAGAGGAGATTGCACCCTCAACCCTGTCTATTTTTCCCTCCTCATCTGGAACAATAACCTGAAACATTAGAGCCTTAAGGCCGAAGCCTATCTCCTCCTCATTAACACTATTTATCTTGCACAAATCCTTTATTTTCTCAGTAATGTCATTCTTTAGGCTTTCCAGGTCAATATCCACAGACTCTGGAAGCACTCTCAATAAAACCATTACATCTCCCATTTTAATCACGGCCCCATAAATCCACATTTTGGGCAAACATATGGCGTGGAATGTTCCCTGCACTGTTTGCACCTTCCTATAATCTCCTCCCCACAGTTTGGACATGGAAATATTGAATAACCGACCTCCACGAGTCCTATACCACATGATGTACAAGTATCCTTTGTATTTATATTAATCACTTCCAGTTCCTCATTATTTAAAAATATATAACCTTTATTTTATCAAAAAAATAATGACCATATTAATAATTACATTATATGGAAATAAAAATAGGGGAAAAAAATTTTTTAATAAAAGAGAATCAGATTTTTGTCGCATCTGAAAGGCCATTATATTACGGTATTATCTCAAGGCAAATGTCGAATATATGGAACGCACTTACAGACGCCAATTCTCTGGTATTAAACGAAAGGAATATGAATATAAAATACAGGATAGATGTTGGTGAAAATTCGATATTTTTTGCAACACCTGAAGAATAAATATTTGTACCATATAAAAGACTGATAACGGTTAAAGCCCGAATAATGATGGTATAAAGCCATCAACCACATTTAGGACCAGTGAAAGTATGAACAGGAATGCAAAAACTTTGCTGTTCCAGTAAAATACCTTGCTCCCATCAAGTGGGGGAACAGGTATTAGGTTGAAGAGCGCGAACCAGAAATTAAGAAGTGCAACATAATATAATATAAAACCAGCTATGCCGGTGCTTATAAAGATATATATAAGGTAAAATAACGCTCCCAGAGCAATATTTGTTCCCGGTCCTGCTGCGGCTATTTTTCCCTCGCTTTCAGAATCATAAAGTCCGGCAAATTCAACAGCACCTGGGGCTGCTATGATGAAGCCAAATAATGAGGTTATAAGCGCAAGAATTATTCCGAGATTCCATAATTTAAAAAATGCAACAGCGCCTAGCCTTCTTGCAACAGTCCTGTGTGCAAGCTCATGAAGCAGAAATGCAGTAACTGTTACACTAAATCCGGCAAGGGCAAAAATTGGCAGAAATGCCACGTTAATATGGTATATTCCACCTGTTAAAAACATTGTAAATGCCAGCGTTAATACTAGTACCGCAATAAATATATCATTTCTTTCATTAAATCTATTATACATCATTTTTAATCTCTCTGTTAACCGAATCCAGTATATTTATGGCATCAAGAACGCCTATATTAAATCTGGATACAATATCCATAATTGATCCTGGTTTATTTTCCAGGTCTTTATACATTGCAAGGGCGGCCTTTGAAATATTAATATTTATTTCATTATTCATGGCCCAATTAAGAAATATATAAAAATTTTTTGATTTTATAACATCATTTAAAATATGATTTATGTGATATATCTTAATCTCATGTATATTTTTAATGCCCATATTACGAATCGCCCTTAATACTTCTATTGACATCTGGTTATACTTATATTTATCTATGAATGTGTACGGTTCCCTGGATTCCAGAAAATCATAAACCTCATTTATGAAATATTCCGGAATAATTGATGTTGCAAGCTCTCTGTCAATTATTTTATTATTATCATATTCTTTTTTCAGAATTAATTTTGCGTATTCTATAACGTTTTTAAATTTCAATGAGGCTATTTTTCTATTTTTTAATTCAGATTTTACCTCATGGTTTATCATGCCTTGGTACTTTGTTTCCATTAAATATAAATCATTATACATAAAAAGTCTCGCATATGAATATAAAATATATTTAATATTATTTGAATTTATAAGATTCTGGAATTTTTTGCTTATGTTTAATATACCTTCATAATTCCTGATTGAATAATAAAAATCTATTAATAAATTAAATAAATAAATGGATTTAAACCTTCTGAAACCTGATTTTAAAAGGTACATGGATTCCTCCTCATTATTATTTAGATACTCTGCATGTGCAAGCTTTAAAAGAATGGCCTGGCTATTTCTGTTGTAATAATAAACAATCTTGAGTGTTTTTTCAGCCTCATCATAATTTTCATTATGTATAAAACCATCGGCAATCAGCTCACCAATAACATTATCATGTGTTTCATTGAAAACGTCCTTAAGGGCATTCATAATTACAGGAGAATCAAAATCCTTTAAAATTGCAAATGAATAAATTCTTCTTAATTTCTTTTCCACTAGTAGATCACCGAGGGGTATTAAATCACCCTTTACAATATATAAAACAGATAAAAGGAAATAATTACCAATTGATTTCAGGTAATCAATTGAATTGCCATAAATATCTACGGATTCAAGCAGCGTTTTAAGGTTAATTAAGTTCGCTTCAGGTTTTCTTATATAGGCCATAAGATAATTAAATATGGCCTCATTATACATTTTTTTTGAGAAATAATAATCACCCAAAATTGAATAAATTTTATAATTTACAAGACCTGTTTTTAATAAAAATCTGGCTGCGTTATCAGGATTTTCCTCATAAATTATATAATAGTGCTTGATCACATCGCTTACATTTAATCCATTTTTTAGAATTAATGCAGAATATTGAATTCTGTCTTTAAAATTATTTGCAAAATATCTCTTTATTCTAAGCAAATTTATATCATCAATATTCAGGTTTTTAAGTCTAGCATAAATATCCTCATTAGGAACAATGTTTGCCTGAAGTATCATATCATAAACATACTGATAAACACATGACATATCTTTATCAGAAATTGTATTGGCTATATCTACCATATCTGAATTTTTATCTATTAAGTATATTAAAAATTTCACAGCCATAAATTTTTCATTGTCAAGCTTTTCTATGGCATAATTAATGTAACGTTTTGCATCTGAATACTCCTTTTTATAATATTTAATAAGTGCCATGAAATAATTTATGAACGGATCATTATCGAATCCATCCATGCTTCCAAGCAAAGAAAGGGCCTGATCCATCCTCCCTGATCTTATTAATGTTTCCGTAACAGGGTATATAAAATATTTGGAATCATGCTCAGCAGTATCAATAATTCCAGAATAGATATCCATGATGTTCTCAATTAAAATTTTTATATCCCTAAATTTGTCCATGTCCAGCATATCATTTATTTTTTTTGGTATTGAATGTTTTTCAAAATTTATTGTAATCAATGATATAATATAGGCACACGAAATTGACCCTGAATTTATTACAGACTTTATGTAACTAAATGGGTCCTTTATTTTCCTGCCCTTTAAAAAATCAATTATTAAAGAAAGCAGTTCATAATCATACTTATACTTTTCAAAAAATTCCAAAAACCTGTTATTCCTGCTAAATAAAAAGATTGTATCAATGACCTTGCCATTACCCAGTATTGAAGGGTTTTTATTTATTTGTGCAAGCCCGGCATCAAACTTATTGGTGTATATTAACGCCGGAATATAATATTCAGGATACCTTTCCATTATATTTTGTTTTTCCATAAAATTTATAATTTTTTCATTCTCACCATTTTTATAATAATAGTTAAGTATTGTCCTGTATACAAAATCATCAGCAGAATTATTTTTAACCAAGTTTAATGCAGTTTCAAACTCAAGGTCAATGTCGCCGTTTTTACGGTAATAAATTAGCATCTGTTTCAATATGTCATTGTCTGTTCCGTACTGTTTTTGATACTCTTTAATATCATCCTCGGCCTCGAAAAACATTAATAGGTTTATTTCTGAATTTATTTTATATATAAGCTGTTCTCTGCTTAGGTTATTTTTATTATAATTTATATATGTAAGCGTGGATGCATAATCGCCTATTTTATACTCTATTTCAATAATTCTGTTTATAACATTTTTATTAATATTATAGTATATATTTTTATATATTATAAGTGCATTTTCATAATTCCCTGAATAATAATAGGCATCTGCCAGCATCTGATTGGTGTTATCTGATAATATCATGTAATCTATACTTTGCTTGTAATTGCCTGTGTAGAACAGGTACCTTGCTATCCTCATATTTGGTTTTTTTGGGTTAAGCGATATAATTTTATTTACAAGCGGTATTAATTTTTCCTTCTGGCCAGTTTCAAGAAGCAGATCACCAAGCAAATACATACACCTTATATCATTATTGATGGAAATGCAATTATTAATTGCATCCATGGCATAATCCTTACCATATAATTCAATGATAAGATCCACAAGTTTCCTGAAATCATCATAATTATAAAACTTTTGAAGGTATTCATTAATTAGATCAGCGCTGTATTTACCAAAGTATATAAGGTAATATACACGGTCAAACTCTGGCCGTTTATCCAGGAAATTATTTAAAAGTGATGCTATGTAATCATCATTAATCAATTCCCTTTTTGAACCTAGATAATCTATAAAACTGTTGAAATCATCATTTTTTATAAAACCTTTTAATTTTATGGTGTCAAAAATTTTATTTTCCGGGTCAACAGAATATATTAAATTTCTTAATTCTTCCGGTATATCATTAAATTTCAAATAATTATACAATATATCTGCAATATTTTTATTATAATATTTTTTAATGCTTTCCAGATTATCCCTAAAGTAATCTATTATGGGGCCATAATCATGTGAATCATTAAACCTCTGCAGGAGCTGTATAAATTTATGATCAAGCCTTTTATGCATAATCGAAAACATTCTTTTGTGTATCATTATTTCCATATATTATCTTTATGATTTTTGTTTTCATATCAAATTTATAAAAATTGGGAACCAAATTATTATAAAAATACTGTATATATCATTTTGATTATGGTAATTATCATTTGATAAATATTTAATGTACAAATGGTAAATAGGCTAATACCACAGCAATTTTATGCAGTATGTCTATTCCTGTTAAATCATAGAAGGCTATTCCTATGCCCATGCCCAGGAACATAGATGATAATAAATAGGCAAGGGTTCTTATACCAAAGAATATTATTATACCAGTAATGATGGCAATTAATGGCGCATATATACCTGCACCGGATGATAAATTCATTGATGTATAATGTAAAACATATGCGCTTAAAAAGGAGATAAATCTTGCGCCAAATATAATACCAATAATTATACCTACAATAGTCTCTATGTCATTCTTAATTTTTATATATTTTTTAATATCCATAAAAATATAAAACAAAAATAATATTATAACTTTTCTAATGTTGAGATTATATTTTTTGTTGTTTCAATTATGGCAACACTTCCCATGGATTTCAGGGCTGCCTCATGCCCCTCCCTGTTTGCCGATGAACAAGAATCAGATGCAACAACGGTATAATAACCGAGATTTAGAGAGTCCCTAACACTTGATTCCACGCCTATTTCTGTTGCAATGCCTGTAAAAATCAAGGTCTCTATTTTTGCGGCCTTAAGCATATTATCGATGTTTGTGCCAATAAATATGCTTGCAGTATTTTTATTTAGCACGAAGTCCCTATCAGAGGGCTCAAAGTCACTGTAAATTTCAGCCTCTCTGGATCCTGGTTTCATAAAAACCGGCAGTTTGGATGGGTCATCTATATGAAACCTTTTCATATAGGAATAAATTCCTGGTGCGGGCATGTATTCAAATGGAAGTGG
The DNA here is from genome assembly GCF_001402945.1 of Acidiplasma aeolicum. Taxonomy (GTDB): domain Archaea; phylum Thermoplasmatota; class Thermoplasmata; order Thermoplasmatales; family Thermoplasmataceae; genus Acidiplasma; species Acidiplasma aeolicum. The sequence continues at coordinate 23,686 of NZ_LKBG01000253.1, read as the reverse complement.
TGTTATTTTAGTATAAATTAGCTTAATATTCTTTTTGCGTGCCTCTGCAATAAGAGATTTTATATTACCTATCAGCTCATCTTTGTTGAAAACATTCTCAACAAGACCATTTTGCAGGTCCCAGAGAACAATTGCTGTATGCTCAGGATTAATTATTTCATTAATATTCTCATATACTTTTTTTGTGCCAAGGTATTTCATAATTCATTAATTAATTATCTAATAAATATTTTATGTGTTTAACAAATTCATTTTTTCCATCCATGATATCATTGTAAAGCTCCCCTTTCAAAATTTTTGCCAGGGATGGATTTACACCGCCGGTATTTATTGAAATGCTAATGCCGCTTATTTTCATACTTGCAGAAGAAATAAAGTTTGATGTATTATGATTGGACACATTATCGCAGAGTATATTCATGGAATCTGCCGTTTTACATATTTCATTATTTAGTTCTTTATTTGATGTTGCTGCAAAAATAATAAAATATTTTTTACTAACATCATTTATACTGCCATTTCTGAGCATTAACCTTATTTTACCATTGGTGGCCAAAGCCTTTATGTATTCTGTTGCATTAACGCTTATAACTGTTATTTTGCAATTTTCATCTATTATTGTTTTTATTTTTCTTTCAGCAATTCTGCCGGCACCAAAGATTAAAACATTCTTATTTGATATATTTAATGCTATGTTATACACAGCACCAAATCTAAAATCTCCTTATAATTTTATTTCATTGCGAAAAATATTATTAATTAATACCATTCACTATTATGTTTAATGAGACAGAAAATCAGATAATAAATGTTGTTCATGAGCTTGCAGAATCAAAGATTAAACCCCGGGCACGGGAAATAGATGAGAAGGCTTATGTCCCCGAGGATATTATTCAGGCCATGAGGGATATGGGCCTCTTTGCACTTTATATACCAGAAAAATATGGTGGTAACGGCCTTCGATTCTCAGTTTTAATGAAAATTATTGAGGAAATCTCATATGCATGTCCAAGCACTGCATTAATACTTGATGGGACATTAACACTATTTGCCGAGCCGGTTATAATGTTTGGAAGCGAGGACTTAAAGCAAAGATACCTAACAAGGGTGGCTTCAGGTGAAATTGGAGGCCTCGCAATCACAGAACCCGGTGCCGGTAGTGACGCCGCATCGATAACCACAAGGGCGGAAAAATCAGGTGATGGCTATGTAATAAACGGAACAAAGACATTTATTTCAAATGGCAGAACGGCAAAGTTTTTTGTGGTTGATACAAGCACGGATAGAGCATTAAAGCATAAGGGCATAACAACATTTGTGGTTGATGCAAATACACCAGGTCTTGAAATAAGCAGGGATATACACAAGCTTGGAATCAGGGGGTCAAGCACCGTTGAACTGAATTTTAATAATGTATTTGTGGATTCCTCAAACATTGTGGGGAAATATAATGATGGTTTTAGGGTTATAATGGAGACCCTGGACGCTGGAAGGGTTGGTGTGGCGGCCCAGGCACTGGGAATAGCCAAATCAGCGTTTGATGAGGCACTTGAATATATTAATACCAGAAGACAGTTTGGAAATAAAATAATTAACTTTGAGGGTATACAGTTTACCATTGCGGAAATGGAATCAAGAATAAAAGCATCAGAGCTTTTAATTTATGATGCAGCTGATAAATATGATAAAAAGCAGAATTCAATTGAGGCATCATCAATAGCAAAAATGTATGCATCTGATACTGCCATGTATGTTGCAGAAAGGTCATTGCAGCTCTTTGGTGGATACGGTTATACCACTGATTTTAATGCTGAAAGGCATCTCAGGGATGCAAAGATAACCCAGATATATGAGGGCACAAATGAAATACAAAAACTAATAATTGCTAGGGAAATTATGAAAGGCCATGGTTTTATGTAAATTCTTAATATTAATAATTATAAAGTTTTTATATATTTTAACAATAGGCAACAAATGAAAACAGGGGAAAAAATTGATTTTGAATATAAGGGTGATTCATACAGTGGTATATTCATAAAAAATGATGGAAAAATTACCACAATAAAGCTATCAAATGGTTATAATATCAGCGCCCTAAATGAAAACATCAAAATTTTAAGGGAATATGAAAATAATTACGTTGCACAGGATAATATAAGGGAAATCAAAATAAATGGTAAAAATGAGGTTTACATATTAACCACCGGTGGAACCATCGGCAGCTCCGTCGATTACAGGACAGGTGCGGTTAAGCCTGTTAGGGATATATCGTATATATATAATTTTGTTAATAATATATCTGAATTTAATGTTAAACAGATAAATGTCGCAAATATATTAAGTGAAAATGTAAATTCAAAATACTGGATTGAGTATGCAAGAAGGGCCAGGGACGTTTTAAATAAAAATGCTGGTGTTGTAATATTCCATGGAACTGACACAATGCAGCATACAGCCTCTGCCTTATCCTTTATGTTTGAAAAATTAACAGGGCCAATAATACTTACTGGCAGCCAGAGGAGCTCCGACAGGCCAAGCAGTGATGCATTTATAAATATAGAGGCATCAATAAATTTTACAAAATCAGACATTGGCGAGGTCGGAATTGTGATGCATTCTGACACGTCGGATGGCACTGTGTCATTTCACAGGGGTGTAAGGGCCAGAAAAATGCATACAAGCAGAAGGGATGCATTTCAGTCCATAGGCATCAGGCCTCTTGCAACATACACTGATGGCAGGGTCAGCGTGAATAATAATGCCATGAAAAGACAGGATGAAAATATATTAAATGATAAAATGGATGATTCTGTATCAATTATTTATTTTTATCCCGGAATGCCAGAGGAGGACTTTATTAATATTGCAGCAAACAAAAAGGCAGTTATAATTATGGGTACTGGCCTTGGCCATGTTTCAGACAATATTATCAATGCGATTAAAAGGCTTTCCAAGGATACATATTTTTTTATGACATCGCAGTGCCTTTATGGTTCAGTTAATCTGAATGTTTACTCCACAGGTAGATATCTTCTGGATGCCGGTGTAATTCCACTTGGGGACATGCTACCTGAAACTGCCATGGTTAAGGCAATGTTCCTCCTTGCAAATTACCCCGATAACCTTGTAAAGTTAATGAAATCAAATCTGCGTGGTGAGTTGAACAGCAGAAGAATTCTGGAGTGGTAATAATGAAAATAGGTTTGGAGATACATTTTCAATTAAAGGGCGTTAAACTTTTCTGTAGCTGCAGCACTGAAGGAGAAAAATCTAATTATCTTTTTAAAAGAAAAATGACACCAACAATGAGTGAGATGGGCCATATTGATCGTGCGGCAAGATATGAGAATATACGAAACCGGGATTTCAATTACTATACCAGCACCAATTCATGTTTGGTTGATGCTGATGAGGAGCCACCGCATATGCCGGATGATTCTAATATAAATACGGCAATTATAGTATCAATGGCCCTTCACTGTAAAATTGTTGATTATGTTTCCTTTATGAGAAAAATAGTTATAGATGGGTCAAACACATCAGGTTTCCAGCGCACAGGGATTGTAGGGTTAAATGGATATGTAGAAACATCCCAGGGAAGGGTAAGAATTTCAACTGTTACACTAGAGGAGGATGCATCCAGAAAAATATCTGAAAGCGGTAAAAATGCGTTTTATTCTCTGGATCGCCTTGGAATTCCATTAATAGAAATCTCCACAGAGCCAGATATTAAGGATGAAAACCATGCAATTGAAACTGCAAGAAAGATAGGATTTATAGTCATGTCCACCGGAAAATTCAGGGGAGAGGTTGACTCCATCAGGCAGGATGTTAATTTTTCAATGGGCTACGGCCGTGTTGAGATAAAGGGAGTTTCCAAACTATCCCTGATAAAGGACACAATTAAATATGAAATTCAAAGACAAAAATCACTGGCAGACATATCCGGTATAATAAAGGCAAGGGGTGGAACAGAAATCACAGATTTTATGGATATTACACACATTTTAAAAGATACAGATTCAAAAATCATTAAAGCAGGGCTAAATAAAAATAAAAAGGTTTTCTGTGCTAAAATAAACAATGCCCGTGGCCTTCTTAAGAATGGAAATTACCGGCTTGGTAGAGAGCTTGCAGATGTCGCAAAAAATATGGGTATTGGTGGAATGATGCACAGTGATGAACTTCCCGGATACGGTCTCACCGATAATGATGTAAATAATATTAACAATTTTATGGGCATTGAAAATAATGATGCCATCATAATGGTAATTACGGACCCTGAAATTATAACCGCCTTTAAATCTGAGCTTGATGAAAGGCTGAAAAATTTAATGTCAATGAATCTTGCAGAAACAAGGGCAGCAACTGAGGATGGTGAAACAAGGTTTTTAAGGCCACTCTCAGGTGGTGAGAGAATGTACCCTGAGACGGATATTGGCTTAATAGAAATACCACTAAAACGGCTTAATAGCCTTGAAGGGCTTGTTCCCGAATCCATGGAGGACGCATTAAACAATTTAAAAAATAATTATGGTTTCTCACAAACAGAGGCCATGGGAATAATAAATAATAATCTTTATGGGGATTTCAAGGATTATATTAAAGTATTAAACGAACCAAAAATAATTTCAAGGATTATACTTCAAAAATTACCTGAATATGAAAAAAAATACAATAAGAAATTATCAGGAGATGAACTGATGGAGATATTTACCATGGCAAATGAAAACAAATGGGGTCGTGATTCTGTTGAAAAGGCTCTTGAATTATACGTATCAGGGAAGTATCCATTAAAAATTCTGGCAAATGCCGAAGAATTAAAACCTCTGGATGCCGGCAGATTAAGGGAGATAATTATAGAATTGATGAGAACACAGGAAATAACAGAGAAAAATCTAATATATTTATTAAAGAATAAAACTAAGTCGTCATTTGATGCCAGAGACGCAATAAAAATATTCGAAAATATTAAAAATAATTCGTAATACGATTTTATGAAATGTACTTTTTTGATTAAAATTACAGTTTTTGTATAACAAATATCAAATAAAGTATAAAAAATTTTTACATTTGTTTATTGTGGAACCTTTAGTTTTCTTACTAACGACATTATTATATATAGATAAAAAATATACACTTAATGTTAACGGGTTACATTGCATTAATGATTACAATAATTTTGGTTGGCCTTTCCCTTTATTTGCTATTTAAAATCCTGCCATCAATTTCACAGAACAGGTACAGGCCATGGAAGATAAGCCTTAAAAGAAAGGATATTATGGAAAACCTGGCGATAGAAAACAATCCACCGGCAAAGGACGATTCATACCTGCATCCATTTGAGAGCGGTGAGGTTGCAAAGGAATATCCTGCTGGAAATATAACAGTGCAGTATTATGTAATAGTCTTATTATTTGTTCTCTTCGATATAGATATGCTTTTATTGCTTCCCTGGGCATTTGATTTTTACTCACTTGGCCTATTTTCGTTCATAGAGACAATTATATTTATAGCCATGCCATTATTTGCTGTATACTATGCCTTTAGACGTGGATATATGAGGTGGATGAGATGAAGACCGGAGACCTGGGAGTTAAAACAACAACACTGGAAAAGGCCCTTGAATGGGGCAGATCCAACTCGCTCTGGCCCCTGACCATGGGGCTGGCGTGCTGCGCCATAGAAATGATGGCCACCCAGGCTGCAGATCTGGACATATCGAGGTTCGGCAGTGAAATATTCAGGAATTCTCCAAGGCAGTCAGATTTAATGATAGTTGCAGGTACAACAACAAAAAGAATGGCACCAAGGGTCAGAAGGATATATGAGGAAATGCCCTATCCAAAATATGTCATAGCAATGGGTGTATGCGTTATTCAGGGCGGGCCATACGTCGATGGTTATTCAGTTGTCCTCGGTGTTGATAAGGTTATTCCGGTGGATGTTTATGTACCCGGCTGCCCACCCTCTCCACAGGCCTTAACATACGGAATAATAACACTTCAGAAAAAAATAAGGGGCGAAACGGACAGGTGATTTTATGTATAATATAATTGCTGATGAAAAGGATAAGGGAGGAATGAGGGTAATCACCCTGGATAAGAAGGATTTAATAGAGGCAATGACAGAGTTTAAATCACAGGGATATTATCTCTCATCAATAACCGGCGTTGATATGAAAGATCATCTGGAGGTTATTTATCATTTACATAATTTCGATAAAAATGAGTACCTTGGTGTCAAGGTATTAACCTACGATTCAAAGGTACCATCACTTGTTGGTTTATGGAAGGCAGCAGACTGGGATGAACGCGAACAGTATGATCTTATGGGAATAATATTTGAGGGACATGAAAACCTAAGACGCATACTACTTCCAGATGAGTGGGTAGGCCATCCGTTAAGAAAGGATTATGATTTAAAGAAGGTTCAGTATGTAAGCATGGATTCTGAGGGAAATGAGCATGTAAGCTTTGATGAAAGGGAGGGCTGGTAATGTCAAGATATACTGTATTAAACCTTGGCCCCGTGCACCCCTCAATACATGGAATATTAAGATTCAGGGTTAAATTAAATGAGGAAATCATAGAGGATGTTGATATAACCATAGGATTTCTGCACCGCAATGCAGAAAAGATCTGTGAGCTTAATATTTATGCTAACAATATCATATATTTCGATAGAATGGATTATCTGGACGCAATGAATATGGAGCTTGGATATGTAACTGCGGTTGAAAAATTAACAGGCATAGAGGCACCGGAAAGGGCACAATGGATTAGAATGATTATGGCCGAATTAAACAGGCTTGCAGCCAGGCTTGTTGGACTTGGTGCTTTTGGCCTTGATATGGGCATGCTAACCCCATTCTTTCACTGCTTTGCAGAAAGGGAAAAAATCCAGAAAATATTTGTGGAGGCCTCCGGTGGAAGGCAGGAGGTAAATTACATAAGCATTGGCGGTGTTTACCAGGACTTTAATGAAAAAATTATAAATGACATCAGGGAATTTTCGAAAAATTTCAAAAAGAGGCTTGAGGACATATATAACATGTTTATACACAGTGAAATATTCTGGCAGAGGAATGATGGAATAGGAATCCTCGAACCTGATGTGGCACTGGATTACGGTGTTACCGGCCCACTTTTAAGGGGGTCAGGCATTGCATACGATGTTAGAAAGGATGCACCTTATCTATTCTATGATAAGGTAAACTTTGATGTGCCCATATCGCACAGGAAGGATAACATTGGAAGGTTTGTGCTGAAAATTGAGGAGATGAGGCAGTCCATCAGAATTATAGATCAGTGCCTTGATAAGATACCGGATGGGCCATATTTTAATAATAAGGCAAAAAAATCATTGATGCTAAGGGTTAAGGGTGATGGAGAGGTCTTTTCAAGGGTTGAATCCGACAATGGTGAATTTGGTGTTTATGTAAGGGGGGATAATACAGTAAAACCTTACCGTGTTCACGTCAGGAGCCCGGCATTTAAGAATATATCAGTAGTACCTGTAATGGCAAGGGGCTTAATGATAGCAGATTTGATTGTGATCATAGGATCAATAGATACTGTAATAGGTGAGATTGACAGATGAATCTATTAATTAGAATTCATGACTGGTTTTCGTTTCTTGGGCCTGGAGTTTCCTACGGTATAGCATATTTGCTTGAAACAATATTCATCTTAATATTTGTTGGAATTTCATTTATGGCCCTAATATATGTATTCAGAAAATACATGGCAAGAATACAGCTGAGGATAGGACCAAACAGGGTTGGAAAATATGGTCTGCTGCAGGTTGTTGCCGATGCGTTTAAACTTATTGGCAAGGAATCAATACTTCCAGCAAACAGGGACGATCTGGCCTACAGGCTCGCGCCCTTAATTATAATGATGACAACCATGGTATCATTTGTTATAATCCCATATGGAAGTCTTGCCTACTTTGGGTCGCTTACAATAACACATTCTGATGTTACACTAGTACTTTTATTTGGAGTTTTATCACTGCTGCCCATTGGAGAAATCCTTGCCGGAATAAGCACAAAGAGTAATTATGCATTGCTTGGTGCCTTAAGGGGGGTTGCAAAGGATGTTTCATTTGAGGTTCCAATGCTAATAAGTGCACTGGCCATAATAATGATATCATCCAGGTCGTTTATAACAGGGGCACAGACATATAACAGCCTGAGTCTTGCAGGTATAGTTGAAAATCAGGTAATACCATATGGAATTATTGACCCCCTCGGCCTTCTCATATTTTACATATCGATGGTGGCCAGGGCATCATTTACACCATTTGATCTGGCCGAAAGTGATAGTGAATTAATAACAGGATACACAACAGAGTATTCTGGAATGAGATTCGGTCTATTTTATATAGGTCTTTTTGGCATGGTTTACCTTGGTTCATTCTTTGTTTCAATTTTATACCTGGGTGCATATAATGGGCCGGCAAGTTCTGATTTAGGGTTTATATACCTGTTTATAAAAACAATAATACTTGTTTTAATAGCATTCCTGGCATGGGTGTCCCTGCCAAGAATCAGGGTTGATAAATTCGTAAATCTCGGCTGGAAATACCTGCTTCCCATATCCATTATAAATCTTGTTTATGCAGGCCTGTTTGTTTTGTATATAAGGTGATGAAAGATGGTTGCAACAGTAAAGGAGGTAAAAATACCAAAAAAGCCGATTCCGGTCATAGGTTCATTGCAGACAATGTATAATATAGGAAGGTTCATGTTTAAGAAGCCTGTGACTGTTCAGTATCCAGAGGATAAGGGAGAAATACCTGAAAGATTCCGTTTTAGAATATTTCTGAGCCCTGAGGCATGTATTGGATGCACATTATGCGAGCAGGTTTGTCCAAACCACAGCATTAAGATGGAGGTCTGGAAAATAGATGAGGAGGCAAAACCCAAGGGTGACGTTGTTATAGAAACTGCCAGAGGGGCAAGAGAAAATCTTCAGAACAAGAGGCACATTTACCCGGATGTAAATTTTGGAACGTGCACGGTTTGCAGAAACTGTGAGGAAATATGCCCCACAGATGCAATATACCTAACACATCAGTTCGAGGATGCAAGAACCAGAAACAGTTTTACATACTCACCAAAGGAGCTAACAATGCAGGAGGATGAGGTCATAAAATGATTTATACGTTAATTTTTCTTATACTGGCAGCCATTGCGGTCATTTTTGCTGCGGCAAGCGTAAGAACCAATAATCTAACCCATTCAACAATATATCTTCTTATGTTTCTTCTTGATCTGGCTGCAATGTTTATACTGCTTGGCCTTAGCTTTATCGGCGCTGTTGAAATCCTTGTATATGCTGGCGCTGTTATAATACTAATTGTGTTTGTTTTAATGCTGACCGGAGGCTATGAAAATGAAGAATAAATTGCAAAAAATTGCGGTATCGGTATTTTTTATAATATTCGCGGCAAACATACTTTTCATTAGGGCAAGCTTTATACCAAGGACACAGAATTTATTTAATATAGGAAAATTACTCTTTTCAGCCTACCTTGTTCCATTTGAACTGCTTTCAGTTATACTTGTTGCATCCATCATAGGTGTTATGTTTATAGCAGGTGAGGTAAAATGAATATTATATATGTACTTGAATTATCATTACTTCTTTTTACAATAGGCATATACGGTATTATAACATCCAGGGTTGGAATAAGGCTTATAATATCACTCGAAATTCTTTTAAACGCTGCATTAATAAACGTTGTGGGCATAGCATCATTATATTATTCCACAAGCCTGATAATATTTGCATTATTTATTATTGCTGTTGGCGTAATAGAAACTGCTGTGGGCATAGCAATATTTACAGTTGTTTATAAAAAATATGGTAAGATTAACATTTCACTGCTGAGGGAGATAAAATGGTAGGCATATACTTTTTAATTTTTATATTTCCATTAATTGCATTTCCTGCTGAATACATAATTGGAAAATACAGACTAAAATTATCTGGAATTTTCAGCTCAATAATGATATTATTATCATTAATACTTGTAATAGATGCATATCTGTATCTTTTAAATCATAATGCAATATATGTCCATTACCAGTGGTTTTATAATATAGATTTTGGTATATACATAGACCATCTTACCGTTTTAATGGCAATGATGGTTTCCTTTGTTTCATTAATGATTAATCTCTTTGCCATATTTTATATGAGGGAGGACCCAAGAAAAAATATATACTTCTCAGAAACAAGTCTGTTTGTTACAGCAATGCTGGGGCTTGTTATATCATCCAATCTGGTTTTATTATTCCTTTTCTGGGAAATAGTCGGGCTTTGCTCATATTTATTAATAGGCTTCTGGTTTTTCAAGCCAAATGCAGCCTCTGCTGCAAAAAAAGCATTTCTTGTTACAAGGGTGGGGGACCTTTTATTTATTATAGGCATGGCAGTGCTTTACACCTCACTTGTTAAAATAAGCCCTGTGAGCCCCCTCAGCATACCATATCTTATTACAAATGCACATAAAATATCCATTTTAATTGGAAAAAATACGCTTGCACTTGCAACACTCTTAATTCTTGCAGGGGCCATAGCAAAATCAGCTCAGTTCCCGCTGCACGTGTGGATACCTGATGCCATGGAGGGCCCAACCACTGTTTCCGCCCTTATACATGCGGCAACAATGGTTACCGCCGGTGTTTATCTTGTGGCAAGAGTTTTTCCATTATTTGAGTACTCAGCGGCATACTCACTTTATACCGTTACCGCCATAGGTGCATTTACAGCATTTTTCGCAGGCATACTAGGCATAGTCATGAATGACATAAAGAGGGTACTTGCATATTCAACAATAAGCCAGCTGGGTTACATGCTGGCATCGATAGGCCTTGGAGGTATTATTGGCTATTCTGGTGTCACATTTGGCATGTATCATCTTGTGGTTCATGCCATATTTAAGGCACTTTTGTTTATGTCTGCAGCAGTTATACTAATAGCACTGCTTGAATTGAGGGATATAAAGCAAATGGGGGGTCTCTTCAGAAGAATGCCTGTAACCGCAATTCTTATGCTAATAGGCGCAATAACACTTGCGGCCATACCGCCAACAGCTGGATACTTTTCAAAGGGCCAGATTATATCAGCATCATATGAATATTATTTAAATGGGGGAAGCATTATACCATGGCTTTTGCTTCTCTTTAGCGAAATTCTTACTGCGGTATATACATTTAGAATGTATTTTCTTGTATTTCTTGGGAAGCCAAGATCATACCTTGCCGAACATGCCAGGGACCCAAAACTTGTATATTTAACGCCCCTTATGGTGCTTGCATTTCTATCGCTTACCCTTGGAATTATTCAGAAGCCATTCTATAAATTTTTATACTCTGGAGTAAATATATATACACCACCACTTTACATAGCTGTAATACCCGTAATATTTTCATTTATAGGCATAGGAATAGCATATATGATATATTATTACACAGTAAATAAGAAGATAGATATATCAAGAAATCCTCTGTACAGAATAATTAAAAACAAATTTTATCTTGATATCATTTATACTGATTATGTTGCTGAAAGGATCATATTACCATTATCATTTTATATAGGCCATGGGGATAGAACATATGATAACAGCATAGATAAAATGGGTTCTGACCTTGCTGATGCCGGTACCGGCCTTAGAAAAATTCAGACGGGTTCTGCAGGTTATTATGTTGTTTTTCTGCTCATAGGTCTATCTATATTATTCATAATAATAGAACTTCTGGGGATGATTAAATAATGTTCCTTCCATATTTTCTTCTGGTATTATTTATAGGCGTGGTTATTACATTCTTTGCCAGGTCATATGCCAAATACTTTTCAATGGTATTTCTTGGTATAATGTCTGTGGCCTTTGTAATATACTCTTTCATTAGGTTTAATAATTACCTTGGAAATATAATTGCAAAATACAATTATGTTCTGGCAAATTATACAAGTTCAGGAATACATATAGAGTTAAATTTTTCACTTGGCCTCACAGGGTTCACAGATTTATTGGTTATTATGGCACTTATTGTGACAATATTTGCACTTTCCATAGGTGAAAGGGAAAATAACGACACATTCTTTGGGCTTTTAATGTCAGTTGGATTTGGTCTTGTTGGTTTATTTTCTGTCAGAAATTTTCTGTTCTTTTATATATTCTGGGAGGTTGTTTTAATACCGATGTTTTTCATCATAGCAAAGTATGGCACAATAAACAAGGAAAAAATATCAATTAAATTCTTTATTTATACACATGTGGGGTCACTTTTTCTGCTTCTATCAATATTCATGCTTTCTACATATTATTTTATTGAATTCAAGGTATTTACATTTCAGATATCAGATCTTATGAATCTGGCATTTCAGAAATCACTGCCAAAATTCGCACTTTATTTCTCATTTTTTGGTTTTCTCCTTGCTTTTCTAATCAAGCTCCCAACATTTCCATTACATGAATGGCTGCCCAATGCACATTATACAGCGCCATTTTCAGGGAGTATTTTATTATCCGGCGGACTTTTATCCATGGGTGGTTATGGACTTTTAGGCATATTATACCCGGTTACACCACTATTCCCAAAGAGTCTTGTCTACTTTTTAATAATACTTGGCCTAATAAGCGTTGTTTACTTTGCATTTACATCAATGTTCCAGACAAACCTGAAAAGGATGATAGCATACTCGAGCGCAGGCGAAATGGCATTTGTGACAATATCGTTTGGCACAAGCATTATATCAACAGGATATGTTAAAACATTTGACCTTGCAGGCGGAATGTACCAGACCATAGCCCATGCATTTGTTACATCCCTTGCCTTCGCCTCATTGCTGTTTATTTATAAAAGAACCCATACAATACAGGTTTATGGCCTTGGTGGCCTTTACAGGCAGATGCCATACGCATCAACATTTTTCCTTGCCGCACTCCTCGGATCGCTTGGACTGCCTGCACTTGCAGGCTTTATAGGTGAATTTTCTGTTACAGTTTCATCATTTGAAACAATAGGATTGTTTGCAATTATAATTATTTTCGGGCTTATAGTTACTGCTGCATATTTTATATGGGCAGCACAGCGTTCATTGTATGGTTTTTATAATGAAAAGCTTGGCCCGCTTAAGGATCTTACAAAACCGGAGTTCTTAATACTTTTATTTATGCTGGTATCTTCCATATTTTTTGGTGTTTATCCAACATTAATGTTTAAACTGCTTGCCTCCTATGCAAAAGCTCTTAGTGTGGTGTTTTGACATGGATTATGAATATTTTTACTCAATAATATTGCTTGGTATTGCAGGTTTCGTTGCGCTGGCATTTGGCATAAGAAAGGATAATAAAAAGGCCATGGCATTATTTACATTAATTGTACTGGCACTGGCCTTTATACTATCCCTGATATTTTCAAATAATTATTCTTCATACGGTCTTATTTTCAATGATTTTGATTCATTCTGGGCACTTATATTCATTGCGTCATCAATGATGATTGTAATACCATCATTAAACGATATAAGGGGGAGATATGATGTATTTTATTCCCTTATAATTTTTATGACATTAACCATGCTGGTATCTGCATACACATATAACCTTTTAATATTATTTGTATCATTTGAGGGTGTTAGTATAATAACATATGTGCTTGCAGCATATAACAAAACAAGGCGTAACCTGGAGGGCTCACTTAAATATTTCATAATAAGCACTGTGGGCACAGCATTTAATGTTCTTGGAATATCATTCTTTTACCTTGGGCTTAGAACCTTTAATCTTTTCGATGTAAATCATATATATTTTGATAAGGCTGTTCTCATTGCATTTATATTTATAATAATTGGTTTTGGATTTAAGCTTGCAATATTCCCCATGCAGCAGTGGGCCATTGATACATATGATGGATCACCAAACTCAATTTCTGCCTTTCTTTCCACGGGCAGCAAGATTGTCGCATACATGATTCTATTAAAAATACTCGTTCTTGGATTTTCTGCATTTTATAACTATGTATTTTATTTCTTCGCAATATTATCAATACTTACAATGACATACGGCAATGTTGCAGCACTGTCACAGAATAATTTAAAACGGATTCTGGCATATTCAAGCGTTTCGCAGGCAGGTTACCTGATACTTGTTTATGCACTTATAAGCTATTCATATTACAATATTTCATCACCCGTTCCGGCAGCCACATATATAAGGCTTGGTATTGCAACGGCAATGTTTTATTCCCTTGTTTATATATTCATGAAGGGCGGGTCATTCATTGCCATGAGCCTTATTAGGAAGGATAAGATAATGATAGATGATATTAGGGGTCTGTCCAAAAAATCACCGGCATCTGCATTCTCGTTCTGGATTCTGCTTATTTCCCTGGCAGGCGTTCCAATTACAGGCGGATTCCTTGCAAAATACTTTTTATTCTTCTCACTTGTTGCAGCCGGTCTGTGGTGGCTTGCAGTCATAGCAATTATCAACAGTGTAATATCTGTATTTTATTATTTTAGAATTATAAGGGAATCCTATGTTTACGATAGCAGGGTGGAATTTAATTTAACACCATCGGTAAAGTATTCACTAATAGCCACAGCAGTACTTACTGTGGCCTTTGGTGTGGTGTTCTTCCTTTATACGTATCTGGTGGGTATAGCGGTAATATGAGGTGTTAATGTGGATGTAAATGATGTTATTGAGGTATTTAAGGATTCAATTGACCAGGGTGATCTTGTGAATGCCTACTCCGTTCTGGCAAAGAATTTAGAAAGATATAAACATGCCAGAAAAATTAAACAGGAAAAACTTTTACAGCATATAATTAATGTTATAGAGGGAAATGAATCCATGGATGATTTTTCCAAATTTCTTGAAAATGAGGACCTGAGCTTTATACCATATATTGAATCCTATGAACAGTATAAGCAGTCATTAATGGATCATATAGTATACGCAATGAACAGGTATAATATAAAATACCCGTCATATGATGCAAAGAGGTGCGGTGATCTATGAAAAGCTATACTGAATGTTTTGAGGATCTTAAGGATGACCCATTAAGTGCTGCGGAATGCATACACTGCCTTCAGAAACATGGAGAGGTTGTCCTTTTCAGTGATGAAAAGAAGAGGCTAATTCTATGGCGTGAGGAATTTGATAACTATCCGGTGCCATTTATGGAAAAAATATCACAGCTTCTTGAAATCCATACAAGAGATGATTACGAGAAAATGGATAAAAAATTTAACCTTACAATGTATTAATATGGAGTTTTTGCGTACTCCACCTCGGTTTTGTATCCAAGTTTTTTATATTTTTCCAGTATTTTTTCAACATTCTGCCTTACTATTCCGGTATTCTGGGTGAAGGTTAACGACACAACCTTCTTTTCCTTATTTATTATTATAAAACCAATGGTTTTGTCCTCAGGCATAATTTCGTCGGTTCTTGCATATCCCTCTATGAATTCCTCAAGGCTATCCTCTGGAAGCGGGGATGTAATCACATCCAGCAGCGCATTAAATGAATCCTCAAATTTGGAAAGCAGCACACATATTGTTGATGGATGCACATTTTTAAGTTTTAAATTATACATGACACACATTACCATAATTGGCTATGTCAATAATTTATATTGATTTTATGTTTTAGAGTTATTTACAAAATAATATTTTTATGATGCACATAGAAATTTATATTTAAAAATGGTTTTAAATCTATATTATTTTTTTCCAAATATTGCATTATTTTTATTCTGGTTATTTTTTGGTTTTTCCTTTATTATACTCTTTGAATTCTTTATTCCAAAAGGATTTATTTCAGGTTCATTTACCTCAAGTATCTCATTCTCCTTGCCGCCCCTTACCTTTGTTTTTCCATTTTTAATTGGTGCATCAGGAATCAATAATTTTTTGTTAGGTACAGGTTTAATTGAATTACGGTTTCCGTTATTATCCTCACTCATGGTTTAATAATTATATTATTTTATAAATTTTTTATCATTTATTTCATAATATATGTATTTATGTAATTGTATTTAAGGTCTATATAATTTTCTTCCCTGAATCCATGGTTTTCAAATATTTTTTTAAGCCAGTCATGTTCTATCCTTATATTCACAGGTGGGCCAATTGGGGCATTATTCTTAAATTCTATCAGTATGACCTTTAATGGTTTTTTAGAATTACCAATCATAAAATTAAAAATATAATCCTTGCACTCTATATCATGGAATACCAGTGAATAGAAAACCTTGTTAAAATTTTTTATATCAAGGCTGCATATATCCTCGTTTATAATTTTTATATTATTTTTATCCATTGAATTTTTTCTTATTAATTCCACAGCCTCTGGATTTATTTCAACAGAATAAACAGTGTCAACATAATTAGAAAATAATCTTGAATAATATCCGGATCCGGCACCAACATCAACTATTATGTCATTTCTATTAAGATCAGCTGCAGAAAGAACATCACCTGAAGGAATGTTCTTTTCCCTGAATTCATTTATCCGGTCATAACGGCTCATAGGGCCATATAATAAATAACTATAAAAATAATTCACTCACCTATTTTTGACGAAATTATTTTAAAGGCATCTGTAAGATTTTTTTGGTCAAGTATTATAATTGTATCATTGTAAAAAGATATTATCTGCAATATATTTATATCTGATAATAGTGAGGTAATATAATTAATGTAACCTGTTGCCTTCTCTATTGCTTCTGGACTGTTTATTATCAGTTCGCCAAGGTTTGTATCAACCTTTAATATCTGTTCATCAGGCACATATTTCATTATTTCTGATGCTATAACATCCTCAGCTATTAATGCTATGCCATCCGATGTATCAACAATTTTTACAGAATTTAACCTTTTATTATTTAATATAATGTTGGTTATTATCTTTAAATTATTATATGTCCTTTTTATAACAATAATCGAAAGCCCTGAAACCATCTCAAGATTGGATTTTTTGAGAATCTCCTTTTTTAATGGGTATGGATCCTTATAATCATAGCGTTTCAACGCTGCAAGTACGGCGTCAAAATTTTCTATTGACATTTCATGCATTATATGTCTGGCAAGTGCCGACTGGTTAATTATTCCAATATTCATGCTATTTCTTATGTCCGGATTGTCCCTTAAAAACTGCTGAACTTTCTCAGAGGTTGTTGACATTTTTTAAGGTATATATTTAATATATTTATTAATTTATGCGATTTAACCATAAATGTTTTTTATCACATTAAACTTATTAAAAACATGCGGATAAATGAAATATTTCTATCATTACAGGGGGAGGGCATTTACACGGGTGAAAAAATGCTCTTCATAAGAACAGAATACTGCAATTTAAGGTGTTCATGGTGTGATACAAAGTACTCATTTAATGAGGGCACTGAATATTCATTGGATAGGATTATTGATATAATTCATGGATGGCATCAAAAAAACGATTTTAACTGGATATGTATCACCGGTGGGGAACCCCTACTTCAGAGAGATTTAAATGATCTTGTTAAATTGATATACCCTGAATATAAAATACTTTTAGAGACCTCAGGCAGTATTGATATCAAAAGATTCCTACCATTATATAAAAATGTTTACAAGGATATAGACTTCAAGCTGCCATCATCTGGGATGTATGGAAAATTTAATTATAATAACCTTAATTATATGTCAGATGGAGATTATATAAAATTTGTTGCTGGAGATATAAAAGATTTTAACACTGCAATTGAGGAGATAATAAAAATAAAAAATAATATAAATAGAAAGATACAATTCATAATACAACCGGTGTATAAATCTAGCATTAGGGAGATTGCAGAAAAATTTATTGAATCTGCCCCCGCGGATGTTAAATTTATGATACAGGAACATAAATATATATTTGGCGATCTTAGAGGTGTATAATGTCAGAAACTGAGTATGGTGAGGATGAACTTAGGGATAGCATTAAGAGGTTAATATACAATTTACATGAAAAATACGGATGGTTTAATGATGAGGAGCTCGAAAACACTCCAAGAAGAATAGACAGCTTTTTCAGGGAATGGCGCCAGTCTGGAGATTTCAATTTTACAAAGTTCAGGCTGGAGGGCAAGGAAAGCATGGTTATATTAAAGGATATAACATTTTATTCAATGTGCTCACATCATCTTCTGCCCATTGAGGGTACTGTTAGCATAGCATATCTGCCAAAGCCGGCAGGCTATATTGCTGGTGTCAGCAAGCTGGTAAGATCGGTTAATAAAATAGCGAGCAAGCCGCAGCTGCAGGAAAATATGACATCAGAAATTGTGGATTTTCTATACAATAATCTTGATCCATTGTTTGTCATGGTAATTGTCAAGGGGAAGCACATGTGCATGATGATGCGCGGTGTCAAGCAGGAGAATGCTGTCATGGTAACCTCATCACTTAAATATAATCCATCGGTTAAAAAGGCGGTAAGGTCATTAAAGGCTGAGGCCATGAAGATGATCGGTGATTAATTATGTTTACAATAAAAATACTTGGAAGGGAAAAAAATTTAACATGGAGTTCCGGGCACTACGTCCCGGATAATATAAAATGCAGGCGCCTTCACGGGCATGATTATGCCCTTGATGTTGAAATTCAGTGTAATGAAATCTCAGAAAACGGCATGGTTATAGATTTTACCGTGATAAAAAATCTTGTGAAACCTTTAATAGATTCCATGGACCATAAATTTATAATCCCTAAAAATGATATAAAATATGAAAGGGAAAATAATTACTATGTTTATGTCAATGATCAATTGAAGCTTGTAATAAACTCTAATGAGGCATTTGTTTTTGAATATAATGTCGGATCTGCAGAATATATAGCAATTTTCATCTATAATAAATTAAAAAATGAGCTAATTAAATATTTAAATAATTTTAAACTTTATATTACTGTTTATGAGGGATATGGCAATACTGCAACATTTACAGAATAATATTTAATTTTCGTTGATATTTGAATAATTTTCTATTGTAACAAGATCCATTCTCTTTATTTCCATCTGCAATGCAATAATCATATCAATGTACTCCCTTGCACGGTAATCAGGTATTAAAAAACTGGCATAAATTCTTCCCATTTTTTCATATATAAAAGAGTACTGCCACGATATTCTTGATTCAAATGTTTTTTTTCCTAATATTGCAAGAAAATCATCCTCTATTTTGGTTGTGTAAATTCCATCCTCCCTTGATATTATATTTATACCATCATATTTTGTTAAATCATCATTTGAATACAAAATTATTCTGAATTTATTATTAACCGGATAATTATCTATAAGCTGGGCAATTGTATCTGTATTTTTAAGCAGCTGGGCAACCCTGGCATTGTTAAATTCATCATACTTTATGCTAATTACTATATTTTTAAAATTTTGGCAGCTGTTTCTAATGTTGGCATATATGCTTTTAACCGGCCTTAACAATATTTTATTTATATTTTTAGCCTGAACAATCTGGGATAAAATTATATTGGAAAATTCCTGCAGCTTATTATGATGGAAGTAACCCTCCATTACTATGCTTCCTGATTTAAGCCAGTATGAATTAATAATTAATCCGTCTATATTGGATATACTGTCAATTGTATCCTTTATATTTCTATTATTTATCCTTCCAAGTGCCATAAAATAATTTTTTCTTTCCTCAACATCAAACAACGGAAAAA
The DNA here is from genome assembly GCF_001402945.1 of Acidiplasma aeolicum. Classification (GTDB taxonomy): domain Archaea; phylum Thermoplasmatota; class Thermoplasmata; order Thermoplasmatales; family Thermoplasmataceae; genus Acidiplasma; species Acidiplasma aeolicum. The sequence goes on along the minus strand of NZ_LKBG01000253.1, from coordinate 3,947 downwards.
GGTATCTGTATTTATCGGCATCATTTTTGGGGAAAAAAACATAGAAATATATTGATTTTTCTTCCGATATTATTGCTATTTCACCGTTATAAGAAAGCTCCCTTGATATCTCAGTAATCTTGGACCAGTCATTGAAATGTATCTCAAAGTGCATGTCCAGTTTATTATCTATATCCTCTATCTCCACAGTATATTATTTAATATTTATATTAAAATGTTTTCATATTTTAATTTGCATTTTTAAATACTGGCATGTCCATTTCTGATTGTTTTACAGGTCTGTTAATAAATATAACCGGTATAAATAAAATGAACTGAAATACTGCCCAGAATGCAGTAATTGCATTATACAAAGAAAAGTGTATTATCAGGTAAACAGATGAAAATCCCAATAAAAACATCATGGTGAACTGCGGCCAGAACCATCTCCATGGCATTGTACCTCCTGTTCTTGCAGTGGTGAACGGTTTTTTCTTTCTTAGAATTGCATAAATCACAGACTGTATGCTCAATGAAAACATAAGCATGTTTGCACCCATATTGTATAATAAATACCTAAATGGAGCACCCTTTGATACATTTGAATAAAAGAATGAAAACATTACTATAATTGTATATGGAAGCCATGCAAAAAAATATATGATGCTATTAACGGTTAGAACCTTTATACCGAGGACATCAAGAAACGGGGCTATTAGAAAAACAATATAAAAGAATCCGAAGAAATACCACGTAGCAGCCGCAAACCAGTCAATCCTTTCCACCAGGCTGTATTTTTTTGAAAAAATTATGTTTTTAAAAACCTTGGGTACAAGTGACAAAGATCCAAGCATCCATCTTGATTGCTGGTTTACATATCCCTGCATTGTTGTTGGGGCCCTTCCAAATACCAGTTTTTTATTATAGTAAAGCCCGTGCCATCCCCTGGCTATTAAATTTAGTGATGTGGCTATATCCTCAACTATATTTGTTTCATCAAAATAATTTACTGATTTTAAAGCATTAAGCCGGTAAATAACATTTGTACCGCATGAGAATAATGATCCTGTTACACTCTTCCCCTCTGTTAAAATTTCATAAAATAAAAACTGTTGCGCCTGGGCCAGCTCTGGAAGAACACCACTGTCAGTGTTGGCATATACCTGCGGAACCTGAACAAATCCAGCCTCTGGATGACTATCCAGCAGGGCAACAGTCTCCCTGACAAAATCCGGTGCAGGCGTCTGGTCTATATCTATCACAGCCACATACTCTACATTAAGTGTTCTCAAAACATTGTTTAATGCGCCGGCCTTATAACCGCTACGGTTATTCCTGTGTATGTAGTGTAAATTAAGTTTCTGGCATATCTCCTTAATGGGTTCTGTATCGACCTTATTGGAATCATCAAGTACATAAATATCTGCATAATTTCCTGCATTTGTATGAATTGCCAGCAAATTGTCTATGCACATATTTATATCCTCGTTAAATATTGGTACCAGAATGGCCACCCTGTTTCTTAATGACGGCAGATATGCGGAATTTATGGTATCAGGATACTTATAAACGCTTCTCCTGAAAGATATAAAGTATGAAATACTTTGTATTCCAAAGAAAACCGTGGCAAGCCAGAACCAGAAGGTAAAAATATATTCCTCTAAATTTCCGTGCTTTAAAATAATTGCAGCATATAAAGAGGATATAATCCCAGCTATAATAAAAATAATGGACAGTACTGAAAGAATATTTGCCACGATAAATATTCTTTTTTTCAGTTAATCACCTATATTTTTAAATATGTCTGAACTCCCAGAATTCGCGGGGGGGGAAGAAATTCCTGAATTTTTTCCATCCATTATTATTCCAGCGGAAGTAATTTTAAACCTTGATGGGGTGGAATCAAATATTGAGCCCCTCATTTTAACAATTCTTAATGTTCTATCTATATTTTCGCCGGTAGTTACATAATCAAGCTTGATAATACCTGTAACATAATATTCCTCCATACCAAAAACGCTTAATTCAGTGGTTCTCAATCCACTTGTTATAATAACTGTAACATCCTTCATTGCAAGGCTGTTAAGGAATAGGTTTATGTAATCATCATCAGGTATAAGCAGTAATGTAACAGGGTCTATAACAACGCGTTTTATGTTTTTTGTAATTATTATTCTTTTTAATTCTGTAATAATTTTAGTAATAAATTTTCTGAAATCTGTATTACCTGAAGAAACCTCAGACTTCATGACCCTTATCTGGTCTGATATTTCCATTATCTCTATCATTTTATTTTCATATGCCTCTCCAAAGCCTATGTCCATTGTTCTTATATTATCCAAAAACTGATCCGGAAATGTATCGGTTAAAACCATTAGACCCTTTTCATTATTTTTTGCACCAAAGCTTAAAAACATGCTGGAAAGGGTAGTTTTACCTGCTCCTGTCTTTCCTGATATTAGATAAACATATCCAGGCCTCAATCCGCCGGCAAGCTTTGCATCCAGCTCTGGAATTCCAAACTTTGCCCTTCCTGAATATAACTCATCATTTTCATAATTTTTTATATCCGCTATTATGATGCCAAAGGCCTGGCACATCCTTTTTTCATTTTCATTTAATTCACGGTTGGCAATCATTATCTTTTTATCAATTCCGCTGTCAATACAATGTGAATTAAAAAGCATTATATCATTTATAGATGATACGTCAGAGGAAATTTTTATGGCAATTTTTTCCCCTCCGGAAAATACAATATAATCAAAATGATATTCTGTCCCTGACATGCCAGTTATAGAATAATTTGCCTCAACTTTTAATGCATGTGTATCCAGAGAAAACGATTTTGACGCAATTCGCTGCAAAATATCAGTTGATATATTTCCTGCCAATACTACTTAATATATGCTTAAAATATAATACTTTCGCTTAAATATAATACATTAATTTTTAATTTTTAAGATTATACTATATTTAAATCATCGAAAACCTCATCGTAAATATCAGAGCACATTTTAAGCTTTATAATGTTCTCCTTATATATTTCCATGCCGGATGAATACATAATTTGAAGATATTCATTGACTCTAAACGAACTTAAAAATTGTGTTATGATTACATTCCCATCTTTAATCTGGATATATGTCCCATCCCTGAATATGCCATGGTTATTTAATCTTTCCTTCATGAGTAAAAACAATGGATCTTTTATGTATGTTTCATAAATTAATGCATTTTTTGAAATGCATTTTAATTCATCATTTTCCTCAAGTTCAGAATCGGAATAAACTAAAATTTTAAAACTCTCATCATCAGAAAAAGCATTTATGGCCTCTGCCACAAGATTTCTATTTTCAATTAAATTAGCCCCATATCCCAGATTTTTTATGTCAAACGGAACGCTGTACTTTATGACTGCCAGCCCTGTCCTTTTGTTTTTTTTAAACATTAAATATTTGTAACCCTCAGACTCCTTTATTAATATATCATCTATAAAATATGGAATAAGAAGATATCTGTTTACAATTTGCGAGATTTCTGCTTTGTAATCACTGTGAAATCTGCATCTAATAATCAATTTGCCATCCTCTATTGTTGTTTCTGATAGCTTTAATGATTTAACCTGAACCAGCTCATTTATTAAATTTATTATTTTCTCATTTGATATTTGTACTGTTACATAAAAATAATTTTCAAATTCCGATGCACCATAAGATTCAAGAAGCTCTTTCGGAATTTTTTTATTTTTATCCTTATAAATGAATACATTTGCATAATTCTTCTTTTCCTGGCTCCTGAAAAAAAGCGTCATATTTAAATTATGCAGCTTTGACCATCTAAATATATATGAATCAGATGATATCACAATTTTCATTTTCATATTAAGTCTTTTGTCAACATCGAGTATATTCATTAATGCATTATTTAATAGTTGTATATATATTTAATTTCATCAATTTAATAAATAT
>NZ_LKBG01000252.1 GCF_001402945.1 Acidiplasma aeolicum | reverse complement strand
ACAATTAATTATTTCTAATCTATATCAATTGTTAAGGCATTTTTCCACATAAGCGTTTAATTCATTATATTTATCTTTAAATTCTTTATTTAGATTTTCAATTTCTTCTTTATTAGATTCATTATCAATTTTATCCTTTAATTTATGCAGCTCCATAGAAAGCAGGGTTATATTATTATGAATATCATTATTTTTATCATATTTTGGTATACCTATTTGAAATGGTTTTTTAACTATATGCCTTTCTGATAATATTCCGGAGTTCTTTAGCTGATTAATTAAATAATCAGAATTTAATATTCCACATATATAATATGCCTCGTTTTTGTCATCAAAATATGCATAAAATGCAGTATAATCAACCAATATGTTTTTATTTTCTACAACGGCAGATCTTATTCTTGTCCCGCTTGTATTATAAACAACCATATAATTATATTTATGCTGTGATAATAATTTATTTCCATAGTTTAACCAGTCTATAAAACTCATAGAATTGGCATCGTTTTTTGCAGTTGTAAACTTATTTCCTCTATTTTTCTCCCAGTCCTCTTCTATTTCATTTAATTTTTCTATGTAATTTTTTAATAGATTGTTTTGTATTGTATTCATATTTTTTGTTTCATATATATTATTTTTTATTGAATATGTGTATGGTATTGTGTCTTTATTCTCATCAATAATAAATGTATAATCCATTACAGGCAATACTGCCTTATCATGTAAATGAATTCCAAAATTCTCAATAGATTCACCTAAAATTATATTGTATATTAAATCTTTAAGTGCATAAAAATTATTCCATACAAAAGAATAATTTCCTTTCTTATGCCTTTTATCTGCTGTTAATGGGTTATATTTATCCATAGTTTTTATCAAATATGCATATTCCTCCTCTTTCAATATATATACAAAGAAATAAGGCCTTGGGAATATTGTTGCACCTCTTTTGAATATACTTTTATAAATAGAATTTTTACCGAAATTCATCGGTTTATCTGAAATAGCAGATTCGTTCTCTGAGGCATTAATATAATACTTTTTATTTATTATGTCATAATCTATATTATTACTGAAAACGTCAATTTTTTTATTTGCAGAATTTTTTATTAATGAGCCATTTATATATTTGCACTTTTTTAAATTGAAATCAAAAACTATTATACATGAGGGTTTTCTAAATGGATTAATAGAATTATCAATATCTATTAAATTGCTTATATTTGTTGAATTAACCCATGCTTTTGTTCTTAAACCATTATACTGTGAGGCGTTCATAATGGATCTGGTTATAACAAAGCCTATTTTACCCGTAATTTTTTTATTTTTCCTTTTTAAATATTCAGATGACCTTGCAATAAAAAAACCAGCATAATCAACATTGGCCTTATTTTGTGAGCCATGTTTCATGTTGTATTCATCATAAATGGAATCCAGATCATGTTGCCTTTCATATGATGTTTCCCTATAAGTTAACCATGGAGGATTCCCTAATACAACATCAATTTTATTTCTAAAATAATATGGTGTGTATATGTTTTTTAAAACATAGAACCATATGCCGTCCTTCTTATTATTAACCAATTGTATTAATTTTTTAATTAGATCTGAGTTGTAATTAAATTTTTTTGGTACATTTATACTTACTGTTTTTAAATTGTTGTATACAAATATTTTCATATCCTCTATATATTTATTTAGCTGTATTATTGGCTCATTTCCTTCATCAACATAAGAATAATCGAATTCTGCCTTTATATTTGCTATTGGATTAAAATCTATTGTAACGCTCTGTATATCAGCATTTAATGAACTTCTTTTATAATATGTCATTAGTGAATCTGCCAAAAATACTGGAATAATCAAGTCTAATTTTTGCTTTAAATAATCCTTGCCAAGGGATAATATATAATTTGCCTTTGAAAATACAACTGCAAGAGGATTTATATCAAAGCCTATTACCTGATCTGGAATATTATTATTTGAACCGAGATTCTTTTTTCTTTCAATGCTTAACTTTAAAAATGTTCCTGAACCACATGCAGGATCTAAAATTACATTGTCCTTTTCAACTAAATCATCGACTAAAATTTTTGCAAGCCATTCCGGTGTATAAAACTCACCGAGATTATGCCTCTCACTTGGTGATATAACGCTTTCATATAAAACCCTGAAGATATCATCATTTATATTGGAAAAATCGTATAAATCTATTTCTTCATTAATATATAAGAAAAATTTGTTATTCTTATCTACAAATATATCAAAAAAGTTATCGGGCTCCACAAAATTCATTATCCCCTTAGCCTCAAAAGCAGAACCATTTAATATATTTTCTGTATTATTTTCACCTAAAACCTTACCAACTATAAATAAGGAATAATAGTATATTATTACGTGCCTTAAATAAAATTCTAATGATATCTCATTATTATTTCCTAAAACCTTGGCCACATAATTTTTCCACTCATCAAACTTAATGGCATATTCCAGATTATCAATATTTATTTTATTATTTTGAATATTTTTTAGTATTTCATTCTGTAAATCCAAAAGCCTTGGTATTATAATATCAATTTTGGGATTTAACTTTATACCTTTTGGATTAAATAATAAGTATAGTCTTGTATATAAATTGTTTAAGGTATAATCATCATTTTGATCTTTTATTTCATGGTTTAATATAAAATCATACTCCTTCTGCTCATTGGTATTGTATACCTCAAATATATTTCCATCGGTTACAATTAATTTAGAAACTGTATATCCATTTTCCTCTCTAGTATTTTTATACCTTTTTAATTCCTCCAATGCCTTTTCCCTTGTACTTTTATTTATTTCATCCTTTGTTTCTATTAATATTCCCGCATAATAAACATCATTTCTATTCTCCTCAAAACCTATAAATTCTGGCTTTATTCCCATTATATTTACCATTAATTTGCTTACCATATACGCCCTTTTATTTAATTCTCCCTTTTTTGTAGGTAAAATCTTTAAATATTCCTTTATATTGCTTTCAAAATTATCTGGATAAATATACTCTAACTGATTTATCATTATATGTCTTTAATATAGATTTATTTTTAAATTTTTGTATTGAATTATTAAAATACTTATGCAATTATTATTAAAATTTTTAATAAGTCAATTTATCTTTCATCTTTAAATATTTTTTATAATTTGCAATAAAAGCATTCCTTGGTGAATTCTTTATTGCAAACCTTGTCTTTATGTTAAATGTTAAATCATATAAATCATAGACATCAAAATTGTCTGTATGATATTTTTCTTTATATAGATCCTCCAGGAATTTATATTCCCTAAAGATCCTTTTTTCATATAATTTCTTTGCAGGCCTGTAATTATAGTCATCCAGTATTTTTTGTTTATCATCTATTTTAATGGCCTTTATCATTTTTGCCCTCCTTTTTTATCATTTTTATTGGATCTTTATAATGCATGTATGAAACCATATCAAGCAGCTTCATTGTTTTTAGTATTTCCTTTAATTTTTCAAATTCAATATTTGTTTCATTCCTTAACTCATAGATATCCATGGGCCTTGTTCTCAATGCCTTTATAATTTTATTCCAGTCCTCTGGAAGGTCCATAAAAAATTTACCATTCTTAATCATCTGAATCATCCCCTGGATCTTCCGGTAATGGTTCATTTATATCAGGCCCTGGATGAAAAGGCATCTTAAATGGGAAATTATATCCATAAATGGCATTTTTAGATATTAATGATGTTTTAGGCATAATTATACCCTTGAGTGCCTTTATTTTGAAAAGTATATAAAGAAAATGATTTTTTTCCCTTAAATTATAATATATCAGCATTATTTTTTGATTGGCATGGATGTAAAAAATAGATGATAACTTTTTAATTGATTCTTTAAACTGTTTTGGATGTTTTAATATTTGCTTTTTGTTTATAATATGCCCTTGATGTGTAATTATACTATTAGTTAATGTTGATTTCTCTGAATACATTATAAAGCCATTATTTTTTTAAAGATGCAATATATCAGCATTATTTTTTTCCCTCCATGTATCTTTTTAATGCCTCTGAACCTTTCATTGCTAAATTTCTGTTCTTTTCAATCTGTTTATCGCTAATCTCTGGATGTGAATTAAGCCATGATTCCTCCCTGTCCCTGTATAATTTATCTATGGCCTTCTGGCCTTTTGATTCCACTGAATCGGGAACATCTGGATCGATTCCCTCTATGCCCCTTTTTATGATGAAATTCCTGTTAAGCATATTGTAAGTAAAATATCCTTTTGCATTCTTCTTTTTAAGTTTTTTCTGGTTTATTGCAATAATATTATCCTTATATTCAGGATTATTGCATGGATCCTCATCTGAATACCAAATATATTTGGAATTGTCCTTAAGCATTGGGCATATCTGGTCATTGCATCCCCTTTTCCAGTAAGGGCATTCCTCATTTCCCTGTTTTTCTTTTGATTTTTTTAAGGATTCTATATACTCTTTAACCTTCTTTACCTCTTTATCATTCAATTCCTCTGATTCTATAAAACTGTCTAGATTCATTTCATAACACCTCTATTTTCATTATTCCCTGCTTAAGCAGGATTAATTTCTTATTTCCAGATTCTAATAAAATCTCATACTGGCCAAAGCCTATCATTTTGCCCTTTATTGTCTCACCGTTTAATAATGAAAAAATAAGGTCCTTGTTTAATAGATCCCTGCCAAAGATATCTATGTGTTCCGGATTTAATGGATTAAAATATCTTGGATCCTGGATCTCTTTCTTCTTTTTTTCATGTTTTTTGTTATCGCTGTTATCCTTTGTTTCTTTTGTTTCCTGTTTAATATTATTACTGGGCCTGTTGTTATTTTCCCTGAATACTATTTTAAAGGAACCATCTGGATTCTGCACCCTTATTGCCTCCTTCATTGTTTATCATCCCCAGATTTTGCCAGTTTCTTGCCGCAATGAACACAGTAATTTGCATCATTGTCATTGTAATGGCCGCAGTTATGGCATATGCGTTTAACCGATTCAATGAAATTCTTCCTGACCTGTTTAAACGACATGGCATATTTCACATGAATGCAGTCAAAGGAATTGCACATCTCACAGAATGGCTTCAGTGTAAACTTTTCTATTATGATCTGGCCTATTTTATCACCATCCATAACTGATGCTATGGGTACATTGCTAAGATCTAGATCCGCCATTTTAATTCGCCTCCTTTCTGAATATTTTCTTTATGGCCTGCTCTAACCTTTTTATTATATTTTTTATTCCTTCTTTCATAGCTTTCATCTCCTGGCTTTAAGGATAAGCCATAACCGTGATTGATTAAAATATCAGCCATCCAGGATTCCACAGTTATTTTACCTGGAATTAGCTTATAATCACCGTAATAGCCACATACATTCATCTCTGGGCCCAGATAAAAAATATCAGTGTAAGTCATTGAGAATCACCCTTGGATAATATGTTAAAATCGGTTTCTGATATTTCCTGAGAATCGGCTAAAAATAAACCCCAACCCTTTGGCGTTTTATTCAATTTATCAGGGATAATAAGTTTTAAAAGAACATATGATGTTTCAGATGAACCTTTTTTGGGTATAATCTTGGAACTATTACATGATATATCAGAACCATAGAAAAATGAATAATCATATTTATTGAAATTTTTTAATACCTGGTAATAATGGGCTTTGCCTTTTGGCATTATAATGTTTTCTGGGTTACCTTTGTTATTTTCATTATTTCCTTCATTGCCTTCTTTTGCCTTCTCGGAGTCTTTATTTTCTGAATTCCCTGCATTTTTGTTATCCTCATTTTGCTGTTCTTTTTGCTTTTCAAATTCTTTTTGCTCATGTTCCTCTATTAATGATTGTTTAACTGGACCCTCCGGTAAAGAATTAAGATCAAAATTATGGCCTTTGTTATCATTATCTAGGGCTGAATTTTCAGGGTTGCGATCATCATTATCATCAATTTTTAGATCTTCATCATCGGGTGTTACAAATATCCCTGACCATGCATGTATGGGTTTTCCATTAATTCTTTTTCTAAACTCAGAAACCTCAAGGTCAAGATAGTGAATTGCTTGTCCTAGCTTTGTTTGTGAGTTCCTGTCCTGTTCATCGTATTTCGGTAAATGGTTAGCCTTACAGAACTGATTAACCTGTTTTATCAGTGCTGATTTGATTTCAAAAACCGTTACTGTGCCATCTCTATTTGCTGAAATGCAATTATTTTCATCCAATCCGTGTTTTTTGCAGTAATTTAAAACATCATCAGGATCTATTAGAATTTCATCTTTAGCCTCTTTAAGCTTTAAATATGTTATTGCAGGATTTGACTTCATTAAATACCTTTCCTTGGCTGTTTTTATGTTATATCTATGTGTAAATCCATGTTTTATAAATTCGGGATATATCTTATCTATAATAAAGGAAAACAAGGCATCAAGTTCACTAGGGTTTGATAATTGCGCCATAATTTTTGCAATTTCATCAGGATTTAAGGTATTAAGGAAATTATTAAACTCAACGATGTTTATGATTCTACGCCATATTGCCAGTTCATCTTTCGGTGGAATTAACTGATTCGTTGATAGAATAACAGCAGATTGATACTGGCTAAGTATCGAGGGCTTGTTTTTAATCGGGATATTTTCATAATCATGGCCTGTAATTCTTTTAAGTATTTCCCAGTTATATGTAACGCCCTTTACGGATTCTGAGAATAACAAGGCCTTTTTGTTAGCAATAGATTGCAATTCAAATGGGTAATTTGCAATCCTATTTAGATCTGGCATGGCCACATTTTCACGGCCAAGCAGATTTGAAATAACATCATTTTGAATAATTCCTTTTCCATTGCCACCCTCACCGTAAAAAATTACCATGCCCTGAATGTTATTATCATTTAGAAGGCACCAGGCCAAAGACTCATATACAGTTCTTTTATCTTTTTTAGGATTCACCAGGATCTTGTTTAAGAAACAATCAAATGCAAGTTGATTTGCCTCAGAGATGTATTTCCTTTCAATGTTTTTATAGAAAAAATTTTTGTTATGGGGCTCCAGCTTTTTTGTTTCAACGTTGTAAAGGCCAGATGGAATCGGTATTAAAGTATTTGGCAGTTTTTTGTTTTTAAATTCTTTGCTGTAAGTTATATGTTTTATTCCCGCTATAATCTCATTAATATTATGCTCGGATATTGAATTGTCTGTTATTTGTATAAATTTTTTAATTTCATTTTCTACATCGGTATGCCATCCATCGAGGTCTGAAAAATGATATAAATTCTCAAATTCATCGGTAAAAAGGTTTGTATATTTGGACATAACGAATTTTATTGATTTTTCCTTGTTAAAGTGCTTAACATTATGGCCATCAATATCATAAAATGGTGATTCATAGTGTTCGAAGATTAATTCTAAGTTTTTTATAATTTCATCAAAATTTTCATATTGATCCTTGTTTGATATTACATCATTTTTAAAAGTTGTATATCCAAGGACTTTTTTGTTATTTTTGGCCTTATTGTAAGAATTATCAATGACAGAGTAATTTACATCCGGCCATTTATTTAAATTTGCAGCTTCCTTTATTATCTCCTTTGTGTGTTCAATTGATATATTTCTAAGGGCCATGGCACCAGAAAACGCCATTAGCATTTCATTTCCTTTGCCGTTGGGATGCTTGAATATGTCCGAGACAGTTTTAATTAATAAAGATAAGGTTGAATCGTTAAAATTAATGGGTACAATGGTCTCATTAGAATCATCTGACATATCTAATTCATAAAGATAATTATATAATTCATCAGGCATAATTGAAATTGGGGCATCAACTATTATTTTGTATTTTCCGTACTGGCCCTCACTGGGAGGTGCAACAACATAGCCTCCATCTCCCTTCAAATCCACCTTTTGTAATATTCCTATGTGCGTTTTTAAGGATACCTGGTTATTTCTCAATTTGTAATATAGCTGCTTGCCTCCGGATTGAGTTTTTATTGTTTTTGTTTTAAATTTTTCAGCATTATTTTTGTTAATGAATTGGCTGATAAAGTTCTGTTCGCCGGTGTTTATAATTTTTCCATCCTTTATAACGGGCCTGTGATTATTATCCTTCTCAACATCACAATCGATAACATACAAATTATTTATAGCACCAGTCAGAATTGCAATCTGATCCCCTGGTTTATATAATTTCAAAAATTGATTATAATCGTTCGTTGCATCTTTAAGGCCGTGAATTGTATGCGGCACTTTGTTTTTACCTACAGGAAAAATAAAAATATGGTTTTCGCAATATTTTTTGGCAGCTTCTAGTATTTCATTTGTCATCTTTTTAATGCCTCACTATGAAAAAGTTTATTAACATGCAATATAATATAAAAAATAAGGGAAATTAAGGTTAGCCTGGTGTAGTCTCCTGCTATCATTTTCCCTCCTCCTTTTTATTTTCTTGTTCTGAACCATTAACGATCTTGTCCCATAGCTCAAATAACCTCGGAATTTTCTTTTTTTCATCATTTTTTATCATGTTCTGTCACCTCATATGCCTCAGCACCTCTAATGAGAAGCTGGGATAATGGCAGATTAAGCTTTGCTGCCTTCCTCATCAATTTTAACTTAATCTCAATTGGCAGGTATATACTTGTTCTGTTTAACTTTTTATTATTTATCATGTCTAAGCATGTATGTTATGCATATTTGACATATAAATTTTTCCTTTTCAAACGAAAGTTTAAAATCATTTTATATATGTACATACATGAAGAGAATATCTATAACTTTTAATGAGTATGAGTATGAGTACTTAAAATATGCACGGGACCTAGTAAATGAGAATCCATTTGCTAATGCTGATATAAAGGATATTTTATATTCCTTTATCGAATACACTAGAGTCAGAATTTTAGATAAAAGGCATTTAATAAGATTTGTAAACATATTTTTGATCAAATCTAACAGTAAGCCTTTAGAATTAGAAGACACTGGAACTAAATCATTTAGCCCAATCAATGATATATATTTTCATAAAACCGAAGATCGTAAATTAGGGGAAGTTTACACTTTTCCAATTTTATATGCTCTCAGGCTGGAAGATAATATAATCAGTACATTAGATGATATAAAAGAAGGCTTGCTCTCAAAAGCCCCACAGTTGAAAGACCCTAATTATTCAGAAATTATAAGAAACTGTGTTCACTTTGTCATAGATAATATCGATTCTAAGTTTGATTTCTTTTCTATCTTATACATTTTCAAATTAACTTCTAACGCCAATATGTTGGGTCTTATAGGAAATATTATGGAAATTAGTGAAAATACTTCTATGTCTCCTGATGAAGTACTGGAACAACACAAGGATAAAGCTAAACCTCAGTATTTCAAAAAATATATAGAAGATTATAACACATATAAAAAATTAAAGAAATGGCTATCCAACACAAAATTAGATGAAACTCTGGATGAGTATAATAAAATTTCCAAGAGGATAGGGTTTTATTCAACTACTTGGAGAGCGGTACCGTCATTTGTTGATTTTTTATTCTTTCTATCTAACCTATACTTTAACCTTTCCTCCAGTATAGCAGCATTATCTCATTTTTCTTATGATGATGTAGTTAATTCATTCCTAGAACCTGCTAAAAAACTTTATACTGAAAAAATGGAAGACATCTATATTTTTCTCTTTTATACTTGTTTCGATTTTAAAAACTAATTTTATTAGTGCTAGCAAAAATATTGGTACCATTATGGCTGACTATCGGGCAATTTGTAATTCTATTTAATTTCTTACTGGAAAGAGCAAAAAAAATTTAGACAGATAACTAATATATAAATATAAAAATAATCTCATA
>NZ_LKBG01000251.1 GCF_001402945.1 Acidiplasma aeolicum | reverse complement strand
TTAATATTATTAATTAAATATACAATAAATATTTGATTGGGTGATAATATAAAGGATCAAAAATTAATAAGTGTACCTGTTGCAACTGCAGTTGGCCTCGGTGCAATTATAGGCGCAGGCATATTTGTCTTAAGTGGAACAACAATAGCCTTGGCAGGTGCCAATGCATTAATTGCTTTTGCCCTTGTTGGTGTTCTTGCAATAATAATAGCCATGGAATTCGGTGAGCTCGGATCCATAATGCCGCATGCAAAGGGGGCCTCATTTTCATTTATTTTTGAGGCATTCGGCAGCGAGATGGGTTTTATAACCGGAATTCTCTTATATTTTAGTTTCTCCACAGCAATTGCGGCAATAGCCCTGGGCTTTGGTTCATATCTTGGAATCCTAACAGGCCTTCATTCTGGTTATTACCCCATTATTTTTGCAATTATTTTAATATTTGTATTATCAATTTTAAATATTATTGGAATTAAAAAGGCTGCAAGTGCAGATTTTTATCTTGTAATGATAAAGCTCGGAATACTGACAATTTTTGTTATTTCCGCAGTTGTGCTTGCATATTCAACAAAAACATTAAATGTATCAAATTTTACAGTTCCACCCTCCAAGGATAATGTTTATGCGATATTCTCTGCAAGCATAGCTGTATTTTTTGCATATTCTGGATTTCAGTCAATATCTACATTAACATCAGATGTTAACGGCGGTGCAAACAAGGCAGCAAAGGCAATAGTATTATCAGTTGTAATAAGCATGATATTCTATATATTAGTCGTTGTTGCATTAATATTAATGGTTCCGGCCTCAAAGTATACTGTATCTGCGGATCCATTAGCATTTGCATTAAGTTATGTACATGCACCGTATTATCTTTACTTTATTGTAACAATAGGTGCCTTAATAGCAACAACTTCGGCAACGCTTGCAATGATAATGACATCATCCAGAGTGCTTTACCAGATTGGTGAAAATAAGCTCCTTCCAAAATTCTTCAGAAAATTTAATTCAAAAAAAGATGTGTCTGTCAATGGTGTTATAATTTCCTCAGTAATAGGAATTGTAATGCTTTTCTCCGGCAATGTGTATATAATAGCAGCAATAAGCAATTTTGGGCTTTTACTATCATATCTTGTATCAAGCTTTGCAGTAATACATTTTAGAAGAATAAAAAAATCTGGAACGTTTAAAACACCTTTATATCCATATACAGTTATAGTTGCCATAATATTATTAGTTCTTTTCATATACGGAATGCCAAAGGAAGCCCTTGATATAGGTGTGATTATAATCCTAATATTATTTATGCTATATTATTTCTTTATAGAATTTAAACGTGATAGGGTAATAAGGGAGGAATTATTCAAATAATAATTAATTCATATTAAATTCTAAACTTTCAGGGTCAGGATTTCTGCCAAATATGTTAAAGCACCCTTAGAATTTATCACTTCTTGGATGCTTAAACTTTCTGGATATAACCCACTGATTTTTATTTGCTAGATACTTGAACATTTAAATATTTTCCTGTTTATTTTTTTAACGAGCACTTTTTCATTTGGGAGTTTATGATCCTCATAAATAATTACATTTATATTACTTCATTTCCCTTTATGTTATATATGCTTTATGGGCATGTTAAATGGACTTCCTGTTTTAGATTGCCATGCGGGAAAAATTAAAAGGAATTGATATGGAATTAAAATTTTAATCCAATAATGGTCAAAACGACCTTTATCATAACAAATGTGATTATCACTATTATTATGCCCTTTACTGTACTGCTTTTAAATTTATTCATCAGGAAAGATCCGGTAAAGCCACCCAATATGCCCCCAACAAGGACGATTATCCATAGCAAGTAGTTAACGCCATGAAGCAACGATAAATATGATAAGAATCCGCTGGCAGAACTAAAAAGTGCTATATATCCTGCAGTTCCAGATATTTTCTTGAAATCAGTTTCTATAAATGTTAACACAGGAAGTATAATCATGCCGCCGCCTACACCAAGAAGACCTCCAAGGAATCCTGCAAGTGCGCCAACAGATATTCCAAGGTAAAGCCCTTTCACGCCCTTAAATTTTGATTCCTCATTAACTGCTTTTTTCATTTTTATAAGATTATAAAGCGTATATGCAAGAAATGCAACAAATATCCATAATAATATATGCTTTGGTGTATGTATTCCTATGTATGCCCCTACAGGCGCCATTATAACCGCAGGTATTAAAAACATTGTCCCAAGCTTCCAGTTTATCCTTTTTTTTCTGCCGTTATTTGCAGTTGATGAGGATAATGAAAAAACATTAAGAAGTAAGCCGGCAGCGGCCGCTATTGAAAATGGTATCCCCAGCGAATAATATACTGGTATAAGCGTATTTGCAGCACCAACACCTGCAATGGCAAATAATGCCGATAAAAGCCAGGTAATAAAAAGAATAAAAATATATAAAATCGTCATAAATTATCATCTTCTTTCTTTTTCATAGCATGTTGTGCAAAGCTTTTTATTCTTCCAGATTTTTATATAATTCTCAAATACAAGCTCGTGGCAGTCGTCGCATTCTATTTTCTTTGATGTTTTCTTTAATGGAGTGTATGTAAAATCTTTTAAAAACTCATATCTAAACAGTTTCTCATCAGGTATTGATGTTAAATAATCTATAACCTCATTAGATACATCCAGAGGTATTTCCGATGGTTCATAGCCCTTATAACGGTACTCAAAAAATTTGAATTTTTCAAGATCCTTAAGTATATCATCGTTTACTATTACACGTACAGCCCCCTTTTCAGGTTTGTATAATATTGCTGCGGCCTTGCCGTAATTCATCAGCTTAAATATCTGTTTTCCGTATGTGCATCCCGTTGCAGCCTGCAATCCGTCGTTAAAGCAGCCCTGCAAGTGCTCATCACCCATTTCTGAAAATAGGAAGGTTTTGTGATCCCTTTCCCTTTCTACTCCAAGAAGCCTCATTGCATACTCTCCAGCCATAAAACCCAGTGGCATATACGGACATCTGTGCCCATGAAAATCATAGGCAAATTCAGGTATTATGTGTATTTGTTCCATATTTTTCACAGCACAATATTATATTGAAATATTTAAAGTTAATTGACCGGTCAATTAATAATTAAAATAATAGGTTGTATTAAATTTATTTTCACATATAAAAACCAATTAGATTTGTTTCTTATAAATAATGTCAGTAAATTCCAGGTGATATTTTCTCATAAAGGAACTATTTATATGGCAATGTCTCAAGATATTCCAGTAAGGCATCCGTTCTGACCTTTATAGCAGGCCTGCATTCTGTTGTTTCTGTGCCTGCAAAGGTATTATTCTCACATAATTTCATTGCAGGGTCTCCTCCACATACACTTAAATCATCGCACGTATTTTTGCACACGGTTTTTCCCAAATCAATTTCATTTTTTATTTTTACTAATTTTTGATTTGTTATAACATCATTTAGTGATTTAATATTCATTATATTTGCAAATATAAACGCCCATAATTTGCATGGGGTTACGGTTGCCAGAACCGATGTAAATGCGGATAAATTACCTGCAGCATCTATTGTAATTATCTGAAGTGGTTTGCCTGCATCACGTTCTGTTTCAATTCCATTTTCAATAACTGCTCTTTCTGTGTCCTCCCATCTTAGAAAGATGTCCACCCCCGAATTTTCCCTTATTGTTAAAATTTTATAAATAAAATTTTTAAATTTCTCATATGATATTCCTGAGTTAAGGTTAATTACGCGATTTGACCCATCTATCCTTACAGGATTAAGGGATACATTTTTTATTCCATTTAATACATAAAACTTCCAGATAGTATCAGGATAATTACGGGCTTCCGGAGTTAATGCTGTTATGGCATGAAATTGATAATTTTCGCTATTTAGCAGATTAATTCCCCCTTAAAACAAGATTAAATGTACCATTACCAGGGCGATCCATTCGGTATTTATCATGGATGAATCCCGGTGGATCCATACTAATGCCAATGTTTACACTCCATTTTTTGAAAAAGGATATCCATTTTTTGCTTATCAATGTTCCATTTGCCTGTATTCTATGATAAATTTTAATATTAAATTTATTGTGTGATTCTATAATTTGAAAGGCCTCATCATAAAAACTCACAGGAATACTGAGTGGTTCACCGGCGTGCCATACAAATGAGATGTGGTTCTACGAATTTTCGGATTCCAAAATTAATTTAGCTGAAACTTTATAATTTGATAATAATTATAAATATGTATTTAAAATATTGAAATCAATATTAATCGCATACTCGCTCTTTGTTTTAAATGATTTCGCTATAATAATAAAATATTCCCTATTCCTTTTATAATCAACCTTTAATGATTTGTATTTTAAATCATTGAAAACTTTAATTCCGTCAACATTATCACTAAATTTGCACTCAATAAAGGCCATTTCATCTGTTTCGTCATTTCCTGCTATGGCGTCTATTTCTATATCCTTATACCAGAATCTTTTTACATACATAATTTTAAACGGCAATTTTATTATATTATTTCTTATCATGTCAATAATTATTCTTTCAAATGCATGGCCATAATATGTATTAATATTTTTTTTAATTATTTCCATGACCTCATCAACATTATTTATTTCCAGATCAGATAAATTAGGATAAACAAATTTATAATAAAAATTTAGAAAATAATCATTTATTTCGTAAATACCCCGACGTTTCTGATTTAATGGCAATGTATAATTGACAAGCCTAACAGAGATCAATGTTTCCAAATATTTTGATATATTTCCCTTATCAAGATGCGTTGCATTAACGATTTCACCATATGTATTATGTCCCATGGAAATATACCTTAAAATTAATTCATATATCCTTGGCTCCCTAAATTCCTCCTTTAATAATATTTTCGGCTCCTCGTATAATATCTCACCCTTTTTTAATATCTTATTTTTTATATTTTCCTCAACGCTTTTGTCCCTATCTATTAAGGAAAGATAAAATGGTATACTTCCAAATACAGCATTTATTTTTATTAAATCCTCCATATTGGAATTATAAAAGTATTTTATATTTCTTATATTAAAACCTGTAAGTTCTATGCTGCCTGTTCTCCTTCCATATAATGGCGATTTATAGCTTAATAATTCATCCTCCATCATGCCTATGCTTGAACCTGATAATATAATATACAGCATTGTGTTGTCCATTAATTCATCAAATATTTTCTGCATTATTGACACAATACCATGATTTAACTCTATTAAATTTGGAAATTCATCAAGAACAATTATTACCTTATCTGATTTTATTTCATTTATAAAATACTTAAACAGTTCATAAAAATTTGATCTTAAATCAATAAAATAATCCTTTCCTGTAATTTCTGCAAACTTATTTTTTAATGAGTTTAAATTTTCATCCATACTATCCAGGGTGCATAAATGATATATGTATTTTTTATTCTCAACAAATTTTTTGATCAGCATTGTTTTACCTATTCTTCTCCTGCCGTAAATAATTATGAGCTCTTTTTTATTTTCATTATATTTATCATTGAGAAATTTTAACTCATATTTTCTGTTAATAAATTGTTGTAACATAATTATCATAATTTGATTACAACTAAATATATAAAACATTTTATGGTAGGATATGTTATTATTTTTTCCATTTTTCATAAAGTTACTTCTTCGTCTTTATGGTTTCCTTAATGATAATTTTTTACTTTGCATGGATTCTAAATTATTTTTCCTATATTCCATTTGGCTAATGTTAACTTAAATAGAATGATGCATAAGTAAAATATTATGCATTGAACACTATTTTTATCATTTTCAATTTAATTGCATAATTCCAGAAAAATAACCGTAATAAAGCCTTTCAGGGAATGCTTAAATGTATGGATTATTATTAACTGCACCCAACCATGGGAGAATGAAATTAAGTATGGCCTTCCTTACTTTCAGAGTCTTTTAGGAATTTTCCAACTAACTGCAAATAATTTTCATAAAATTTTTTACCGCTGTCTGTCAGTTCTGCATATACCCTTGGAGATTTAAAAAAAGATATCTTTTCAGTTTTAATGAAGCCATAAGACTCCAGCTTTGAAATATGATTTTCAATGCTTCCCTTTCCACAGCCGGTGACCTTCATTAGGTCAGAAAGCTTCATTCTCTTGCTTACAGCCAGTGCCATTATAATTATTAACCTTGATGATGAATCCATTGGTGTATTGCTGATTTCAACAGATATCTGCCTTAATAGGTCTGTTAACTCCTTCTGAATATTATTGTCCATTGACAACCCCCAGATAATCGGGTGCGCTGTATAGCATGCCTATACCTGCGGACAGCCAGATTAATACAATGATGGCATAGGAGGTATAATAAAATAAATAGACATTAAATACCATTGAAATTCCGGTAAAATTAATAATTAATGGTATTACTGCAATAAGGATGAATGAAATAAAAACCGCATATACCATGGCCGGAATTTCTGATAATGTGTATTTAATGGATCTTATCATAATAAAATCTATTATAACAAATATAATACATTGAATAATAAGTTCAATAATATTACCATATTTTACCGGAATATAGGAGAATAAAACATTTGAGAAAATGTAAATAAATATGAAAATTACTGTTATATTTTTCCAGAAGCTTTTTTTAATTCCATCATTTCTATTATATTTTAAGTCCAGCAGCCTTTGTGTTTCCCCAAAAATGTGGAACCAGTACAGCAATGCCATGATAAGAGATGCAGTGTCCACAAGAAAATTTATTGGGCCTGCATATGCAGGCATTATAATATATGAAATCAGTGATTCAAAAAAGGCATAGAGGAATATAACGGCTGAAAAATATACAAAAAAGAGTCCCCACGATCTCCCAATCATATATTTCTCAAAGCTCACTATTCTGGTCTTCGCTGAATTGATATTTTGTGTAATTATATCATTAATTTTTTCATTGGACAATATCTCACCTGATTACATGGAGTTTTTAAAACATTATACCTTATGTGTGTATAAATATTAACATGGGTTCAAAGTTTGAACCCAGCAATAGTTTCATAGGCCCAGAAAATATATATGTTTATGAAAATAAAAACTATCAACCTAACAAAGGTTATGAGTAAAGGGTTTACCCTGCAATTGCATGATATGGAAATCAGGGGGCCTGGTATGGTTGGATATCTTGGTACAAATGGTGCCGGCAAAACCACTACAATGAAATTATTTGTAAATTTAATCCATCCAACATCAGGATCTGTTTTTATTAATGGCATAAATGTGCATGAAAACCCGGTAAGGGCCCTAAAAAATATTTCAGCACTCATATCTGATCCTGAGCCATATAAATATTACAGTATTAAGGAATTTTTATACATTGTGGGTTCTATTAAGGAATTAGATAAATCAGATATCAGAGAATATATGGATGTATTTTCTAAAAGATTTCATTTAGACAATATGGACATTAGAATTGGGAAACTCTCAAAGGGGAATAAAAGAAAGGTAATGATACTGGCTGCATTAATGGGAAACCCAGAGATAATACTTCTGGATGAACCGTCTGATGGGCTTGACCCCATTGAATCCAGGGAGTTAAGGAATATTTTAAATGAGATTAAAAAAACAAGCCTCATATTTATGAGTTCACATCTCATGTATGAGGTAAGTGAAACGTGCGATAGAATTATTATAATTAATAATGGCAGGGTAATTGCAAATAATGAAACAGCCAAGATTATAAATATGATGGGTGGGAACAGAATTGGGCCTGAGGAGCTTGAAAATGCATTTTTTAAATATGCTGGTGGTGGTTTAAAATGAAATCTGAATTTTCTCACATGAAAATTTTCTATAAGGATTACATGCATTTTGCCTCAAGATCAAGAATTATGCTTGAGATGGTTATTGTTGATGCGGCAATTCTGGCCTTTATAGCATATAGAATATCTCAAATTAGTAATTTAAAGGCACTATGGCCAAATGGCACAGCATTCTCTGCAACGTTTGCAGGTTTTGCATATTTCTTTGTTTGCTGGACAGCCACATTCATGGGCAGTTTTGCCATTTCCAATGATTTTACAACAAATTCCGGGCAGTATATACTTTCGTTGCCTGTAAAAAGAAGCAGCATCTTTATTGGAAGGTATCTGGCCGCAACAACCCTGGCAGCCATGGCTGTATTATCCTTCTTTTTATTTTTGGCTGCAGAATCCTATTTTAACTTTAAAACTGTACCCGTCACACTTATTAAAGGCTATTTTGTATCCATGCTTATAATTTTAAGTGCAATGTCAATTATATTTCTACTCAGCAGCCTTATAAGGATGGATCGTTTTGTTCTTGTTGGCTCATTTTTCCTGTTTTTTATTGCCATGCCTGTCATTGACGGAATTTTACAGATCAATTCCATGAATGTCAATGCACTATTGTATGTGGATGCCAATGCAGTAACAAAAGCCATTGGATCTACAAAATATTTTACATATGCAACCTTTATTCAAATAGTCCAGGAGAATTATAACCTTTTAAATTTTGATCAGGCAATAATCTCAATGGTAATTTACGCCATTTCAATGTTTATAATTGGACTTTATGTTTATAAACACATGGAGGTTAAATGAATATTTTTTTCTGGTTTATGTTTTACCGCAAGTCAATACCGTTGAAAAATACCCTCCTGACATTAAATAAAATGACATTTATTATAAAACAGGATTTAATAAATAAAAAATTAGGATGCCCAAATTAAGCTCAAAAAATAGCACTATGATAAACTCACATTTTCTGATGATGAAACTTTTTCAACAATGACTGCTGTGCCATATGCAACTATTTCAGTCATCATTTGTGCCATATCCGATGTGTCAAATCTCATGTTTATTACGGCATTCGCGCCAAGGTTTTTGGCGGATTCCTTTAATCTGTTAAATGCCGTTTCCCTTGCATCGTTAAGCAATTTTACATACTCCTTTATTTCACCGCCGCCAAGTGACCTGAGGCTTGCCATTATGTTACCGCCAAGTCCCCTGCTTCTGACCGTTAACCCCCATGTTGTTTCGAGAACCTTTGTAATCTTATATCCGGGAACATAATCAGATGTAACTATAATAACATCATTTACATCATTCATATTACCAGTTTCTATGTCATCCATGAATTATTATGGCATTGAATTATATAAATATTCTTATTAAATTAATGTTAAAATAATAACCAGTAAACATTAAAATTTGTTGGAACTAACATGGATTCGAAGGTTCTTCCATCATAAATGTGAACAAATAAAATATCATAAAAGCTCTGAATTCCAGTGAGGCTGAAAATAACCATGTATTATGGAATAATTTAATAATGCTGCATGGCCTTAAAATCCGGTGACGGATATTGCTATGAGCAGCCCAAACAGTAAAGAAAAAATAACAACAGATTTCAATATATTTTCATAATATTTGGCAAGCATTACAGGATCAATAAATTCTCCCCTGATTAATGATCTATATGGTCTGGAGGCCTGTATCTGTACCTGAAGTAGAGAGTAACCAAGTGCAAGCATTAAAATTATCATTATAATATTGGTCCCACCTTGAATTAGGTATCCTGATACAATGGGCATGGAACCTGTTGAAAATGCAAGAAATATATTATTATGAAAAAACCCATTAAAAAGTTCAAGGTTATATGAAAATAGAAAGAATATTTCAATGGCGCCAGCCACTATTAATGAGTGAACAATAAATAAGGCGAAATAAAAGGAAAATGAAAGACCTGCGAACAGTGATGTAAACCCGATAATTATCATAAATTTTCTTGAAAAATAATCTGACCATGGACCTGGTGAGTGTTTAGCGGAGGAGTCAAAGCAGTGTGCAGAAACACCGAGACAGATTAAAAATGTTATAAAAAGATAAAAGGACCTCATTATGTGAATATTTTTGGAAAATAGACTGCCAAGGAATACAAGGGACCCAACCATTAATGTATATGGGTAAAATGTTAATCCTATTAAGGCCCTTATACGAATGGGGCCAAATTTTGGCACATACCACTCTCCTAATCTGTCCGACATCGATATTATCACATAATTAATTGGTACCTGCACAATAATTTTTTGTAAATCCATTATATAATTATTAATATAAATAAGATATAATATTTATTACT
>NZ_LKBG01000250.1 GCF_001402945.1 Acidiplasma aeolicum | reverse complement strand
AAATTAAAAAAATTTGCAATATTTTATATTATATCAAAATACATTGCTGAAATATTATTCTTTTATTCCCGGTACTTTTCTATACTCATATAATATTAAAATAAAGAGTATAATGACTGGTACAGAAAATAAAAGAAATGTATATCTCAACCCAATTGAATATACCATTAAACCAGATATGGAGGGCACTGCTACTGCAAGAAACATCATTATGGCATAAAAATATGTATTTGCAACAGAAATTTCATTCTCATTAAATGACCTTGATAATGCGGTTAATGATGTTGGAAATGTTAAACCATGCGGTATTCCAAGCATGCAAATAATTATAAAATAGGTGATTAAATTTCTGGAGAGGTACACCATTATTAATCCTGTAATTGTCAACAGTATTGAGAATGTTGTGGTTATATACAGCCTTCTTACTGGCCTGTATGATAGATAAAACCTTGATAAGAATGATAGGCCAAAAAATCCGGCCAATAATATCTCAACAAATGAATATGGTGCATTAAACTCTGTTCTGGCAAAGATGCCGCCAAATGTTAAAATTAACGCAAATGGCGTATCATAAGAAATATTATTAAAAACAGATAATTTAAAACCATTATTCTTAAAAATATTTAGTGTCCTTTTTGTTTTTCTGTTATTTTCATCTGGAAATCTTATTTTAAATGATAGGATTACTGCAATTATATCAAAAGGTATAAAAAATAAGAATAGCTGATACAGGTTAAAGTATAATAATATATATGATTCAATTATTGGCCCTATAACCAGGCTTGCACTAAGTGATAATGTATATAATGTTAATGCCCTTTCCCTTGTTTTTTTATCTTTTATTGTACCCGCGGAGCTTATTATATTGGGCATGATGGAGCCAAAAAAGAAGCCTGAAAATATAACGAGTAGCCAGATATTATAAGGGTTGGAGAAATAGAATAACGGCTCAAAAACTGAATAGATAAAAACTGAGGAAATAAATAATTTCCTTCTCTTCTTGGAATCCAGCCTTGAATTTATTAATGCACTCATTATGCCTGTGCTCCCCATGGCTGAAGCGGAAAGGATGCCGATTAAAACGCTATTAAAATTAAGATAATATTTTGATATTAATGGTATTGTTGTAAGTATCAAATTATTGCTTGCGCGCACTGAAAATGTTAGCGACATTAATAATATTAGATATACAATTATAGGGGTATTTTTATTATTAAAAAATCTATGCACCTGTTCAGTATTGATAAAAAATAAATAAAACTTTTTCATCTTTTTATTTTAATGTTTATTATATAAATATAAGATGTGGGATTAATTTACTATATAGAAATGGTTATATAGAAGTTTATTTTTACTTATTTGATAATTATGATCGGTGGTCAGCCAATATTTGTATTAAGAGAAGGTACAAAAAGAGAGAGTGGCAAGGATGCCATGCAGGAAAATATAGATGCTGCAAAGGCTATAGCAACATCAATAAGATCAACATTGGGCCCAAGGGGTATGGATAAAATGCTTGTGGATTCCCTTGGTGATATAGTAATAACCAATGATGGTGTAACAATATTAAAGGAAATGGATGTTGAACATCCTGCAGCCAAGATGATGGTTGAGGTTTCAAAAACACAGGACAGCTATGTTGGCGATGGGACAACAACTGCTGTTGTACTGGCCGGTGCCCTTCTTGATCAGGCACAGTCGCTGATTAACCAGAATGTCCATCCAACAGTTATTACAAACGGATTCAAAATGGCTGCAGAGCAGGCTTCTAAAATTTTAGATCAGATTTCAAAACCTGTAAAAATATCTGACAGGGATCTGCTGGTTCAGATGGCAAAAACATCACTTAACAGCAAGAGCGCATCAGTTGAGGAGGATCTCCTTGGCGGCATATCCTATGATGCAATTAAAAGCATAGCTGAGGAGAGAGATGGCAAGTATTATGTTGACTTTGATAACCTCCAGATAGTTAAAAAGCAGGGTGGGGAAATACAGGAAACACAGTTAATAGATGGTATAATTCTTGATAAGGAGAAGGTCCATCCGAATATGCCAAAACTCGTTAAGGATGCAAAGATTGCCCTCCTTGATGTGGCATTAGAAATTAAAAAGCCAGAGTTTGATACAAACCTTCAGATAAGTGATCCAAGAATGATCCAGAAATTCCTTTCACAGGAGGAGGACCTTCTCAAGGATATGGTAGAAAAAATAAAGGCAACAGGTGCCAATGTTGTAATAACCCAGAAGGGAATAGATGACATGGCACAGCACTACCTTGCAAAGGACGGCATATATGCAGTGAGAAGGGTTAAGAAGAGTGATGTTGATAAGCTTGCCAAGGCAACAGGTGCAACAATAATATCATCACTTGAAGAAATAACAGAAAATGATCTGGGACATGCAGACAGTGTGGAGGAAAGAAAGGTCGGCGATGACTACATGACATTTGTGACAGGCTGCAAGAACCCAAAGGCCATAAGCCTATTAATAAGGGCCGGAACAGAGCATGTTGCAGATGAGATAGAGAGATCACTTACAGACTCACTGCACGTGGTCGCCGCAGCCGTTGAGGATGGTGCATATGTCACCGGAGGCGGATCAGCAGCAGAGGAAATGGCATTCAATCTTAGATCATATGCATCCAAGGTTGGTGGCAGGCAGCAACTGGCAATAGAAAAATTCGCTGATGCACTTGAGGACATACCCCGGGCACTGGCAGAAAATGCAGGATTGGACCCAATAGACATACTAATACAGATAAGAAGTGCACATGCCAATGGAAAGAAAACCTATGGATTAAATGTCTTCAAGGGAACAGTTGAAGACATGGAAAAACTTGGTGTAATAGAGCCCATAAGGGTTGGCAAACAGGCAGTTGCAGCTGCTACGGAGGCTGCAGTAATGATACTTAGAATAGATGATGTTATAGCCACCAAATCCTCAAAGAACAACCCATCACCAGGTGGACCACAGGGTGGCATGGGCGGCGGAATGCCAGGTGGAGAATACTAAAATATATGAATTATTTTTTTTATAAATATTTTAACTTCATACACAATTTAAATGCTTTTTGATTGGTTTTTATAAATAATCAATTGCTGGGAATTAAAAAAAACTTTGTGAATTCTAAAAATTATGAATTTAATATGTAACATCATTAATATCGGCTGAATAACATTTTAAAAGGGTTTATATATAGTTTTTAAATTTATATCTTAATGATAAATACATATAAACCAATATATAAAAAACAGCATTATGGCCTTGTCGGAAATCATTCAGCCGTAAAGGTATGTCACTGGACCAAGAGCCAGTTAACAGGCCATGCTGCATGTTATAAAAATACATTTTATGGAATTAATTCACATCAGTGTATACAGATGACACCCGCATTAAATGCATGCTCAGAGAACTGTGATTTCTGCTGGAGATTTCAGGGATTTGACAGCATGCATATTTCTCAGGAGGATGATCCAGAATTTATTCTTGAGGAAAGCATAAAGGCACATTTGAAATTAATATCGGGATTTAAGGGGAATCCCAAGGTAAAGAAAGAGCTTTTTGAGGAGGCACAGCATCCGAAACATATGGCAATCTCCCTCACTGGAGAACCCACACTTTACACAAGGCTTGGAGAATTAATAGAGGCCGCAACAAAACGTGGTATATCAACATTTCTGGTAACAAATGGAACCCTGCCAATGGTACTCGAAAAACTTGACCCGTTACCAACTCAACTATATGTAACGGTTGCAGGTCCCACAAAAAAGATATTTAATGATGTTCTTCATCCAGCAATAGGAAACGCGTGGGAAAACTTTAACAGAACACTGGAGATCCTGCCATCACTGGATACAAGGAAGGTAATAAGGCATACACTCGTTAAGGATGTAAATATGCCGTACTATGATGAGTATGAAAAACTGGATAGAATAGCCTCACCAGATTTCATAGAATCAAAGGGTTATGTACATGTTGGCCAGTCCATGGACAGACTGGCATATGAAAACATGCCAAGCCATGAAATGGTGCTTGAATTCTCAAATGAACTTGCCAGAAGGCTGGGTTACACACCATATGCAGATAGATACGAAAGCAGGGTTGCCATGATAGCAAAGGACCCATCAAAGGCCAAAATTGACTTTGAGGCAGAATTAAAGAAACATATGAAATAATTTTATTTTATTGATATTTTTTTGAGCTCCTTTTTAGGCTCATTTGCTGTGGATTGATTTTTAAATATAATTCTCTGGCCGAATCTTATAAGTTCAAACACGCCTCTTGTATATTTTTCAGCCTCAGATATTACATCCCCAACTATTTTGGGCACCTCAATATTTATCTGTATTACTGTTTTTTTATCCATAAATAGTAATTACTTTAGTGTTATATATAGATAACCATTTTTCAGTTCAGCGGCTGCAGGTTCCATGTTTGCCATTGTCTGTGGGAGATACATTATCCTCTTCCAGTTGCCCACCTCAACAACAAGCTCGCCACCTTTGTTAAATAAATCAAGATTTTCCTTTGTTGCATATGGCAGTTTAATTTTAACTATAACATCATTTCCATGCTTTGTAAATTCTATTGGTTTTCCTTTATAAAAAATATCATAAGGGTCATTTTCACCGTATATGGTCTCACCAAATTTTATTAATTTATCCCTGCCAAGTGGTTCATCGTTTTGAAGGTATCCCTTTAATATCTTAACATCAGGGAAGGCATCCGGGAGCTCATCAACAATTTTATGCTGCGATTCCCTCCATTCCCTGAAAAAATCGCCTGTATCATCAGTATATATTTTGTTTGCAATAACGGCATCAACTGGATATCCATAAAGCAAAAGATATGTAAATGCCCTTTTTGTTTCATTATATGACATTTGATCGGCATTTGTAACAAGCCTTATGGATGTTATTTCAGGATTCTGCAATATATCATGAATATGGCCAAGCTGATCATAAAGTGCCTCTGCGCTTTCAAAGACCTTGTCGTTTGGCATTGGAAGATTTGAGAATGGTTTCATGAACGGCCTTGCAATCTTTGCGGCGGTTCTGCTTATTGGAAATACCTTTTCCATGTACCATCTCATAACCTCCGGGAATGATAAAAGCCTTAATGCCTCACCTGTCGGTGCGCTATCGACAACAATTACATCAAAGTCATTATTGTTTATATAATCGTTAATGTAAAGCAGGTATGCTGCCTCCTCAAATCCAGGAAGTATTGCTATTTCCTCGGCAGAAATTGGATCAAGACCCTGGTACTGGAATAATGCTGTTAGATATTCACGTAGATCGTTCCAGTGACTTTTTATTGCATCGTTAATATTTATCTCCTGTGCATAGAAATTATCATAAATTTTTGTTGCCTCTGATCCTATTTTTGCCTCAAGAGAATCGCTAAGGCTGTGGGCAGGATCTGTTGACATTACCACAGTTTTATACTTTTTCGAAAGCATTAATCCAGTTGACGCTGCCACACTTGTCTTACCAACTCCACCCTTTCCTGTATATAATAAAACTCTAGACATTATACAACACCTGATTCATTTATTCTATCTATTACTATCAATGCAAGGTCCATAAGAAGATCAACATCTCCTGACCTCTTTATTTTATTTAAATTGCTAACGGATTTTGTTATATAATCCTTGGCAATATTAAAAGAATATTCAAGGGACCCCAATTCATATAAAATGTTTTTAAATACATTTTTAAAGTCCTTATCACGGTATTCTCCTGTAAGTATATCCTTTATTATTTTTCTCTTTTCCTGACTGGCATTTCTTAATGCGTGAATTATCGGAAGGGTGATAACATCATGGTTTAAATCAACCATTGTGGGTTTTCCCATATCCTTTTCGTTTCCCACTATGTCCAGTATATCATCTGTAATCTGGAATGCCATGCCCATATTAAATGAAAATTCCTTTAAATTTTCTGATATATTTTTATCCGCACCGGCAGCCAGTGTGGCACCTTCAGCACAGGCTGCAAAAAAATCTGCAGTTTTATTTTTTATTATTAATTCATATGTATTTATATCCATGTTTAGGTTTCCAATATTCATGGCCTCCAGGATCTGACCCTCGGCAAGCCTTGATGATGCATCGGCCATTATTTTTGATACGTCCTTTCCATATCTTGATCCGAGTTCATATGCCTTTGCAAATAGATAATCGCCAACAACAATGGCATTATTTATGCCTTCCTTATAGCTCAATGTTTTTCTACCCCTTCTGTATGGGGAATTATCTATAATGTCATCGTGTATTAAACTGGCAGTATGGATTAATTCATATCCTGCTGCAAGGTCAAGTATATTTTCATACGGTTTATCTGTTGAAATTTCATAGGACAGAATAGTTAAAAGTGGCCTGAATCGTTTTCCACCGGCGTCAATGGTATATTTTGCCATTGTGTACAGATAATCCTGATCTGTTTCTATGGTTTTCAATAACCTGTTATTTATCTCATTAATTTTTTTGGACAAACCAGACTGCCATTCATAAAAAGTTTTCATTTAAACACCGCAATTTTACAAATGTATTAAAAATAACAATTTAAGTTTTTGTGATTTATAAAAATAATTAATTTATCTGGATAAAACAATTTCAATTGATGAAACGTTTGATGGGCCCCTCTCACCCTCAAGTGTCTCGGTATCTAATGTTATCCTTTCGTATTTTATGTCCTGTACAAATTTATGCCTTGTTATCTCTGCTATATCGACTGCCTTGCTGATTGATTTTCCCCTTGCCTTAATAACAATGCGTTTTACATCATTGTTGTTAAATTGTGTCACTATAGCAAGGACATAGTTCATTGTTGGCTTTTTTCCCACAAAGATTGTATTTTCTTCTGCCATGTAAAATCCCCTTTATCCCTTATTTATTAACGCTATTTAATAATATCGCTGATTTCTATTTTAGCCGGATCATGGTATCTGTGCTTATAACACCGTCAATTGATCTTATGTTATCCACCTCTGAATTTATCTCATCAAGGGTATTTTTGGATAATTTTATTGACACGTCAATGCTTCCTGAAAGCTCATATATTTCATGGTAAATATTTTTCAACTTTTCTAATACATATGGTGCCTTTTTTGGGTCAACCCTCACAAGAATCATGGCCTCAACCGACGATGGGGTTTCTATTGTAAATTTTTTTATAATTCCTGATTTATAAAGATTTGCTATACGCTTCCGTATTGTACCTTCAGAAACCTTTAACTCCCTTGCAATTTCCATATTGCTCATTCTAGAATTTTCCCTTAATAACTTTAAAATTTCATAATCTTTTTCATCCATAAACCATTATTGTTTGGTTTAATTTAAATATATGTAAACGAATAAAAAACTTAACTGTATAATCCAGAACTGTTATGCCTATCATTGGTTGTCTTAATAAGCTCCTTTGGAACCTTAAGCATTCTCATTATATTTGTTGCCTGAATTATGTATACAGGGATGCCTGTATTTGGGTCATTTCCGTTTCTTTCTATTGCCATTATCTCCATTTTTATCTGCATAACTGTTCCGTCCTCCAGAGTAACCTTAACCCATTTTGGCTCCTCATCCAGTGTAAATCCTATAACCTCTCTATCATCCACCATATATATGGAAATCAAAATTAATATAAAATACATGGCATTACCTGATAAAACTTATTAAGGTAAAAATAATTAAGTGGTGCAAGGGTAACTAAGCTTGGCCAAAGGTGCAGGACTTAAGATCCTGTCCCGAAGGGGTTCGCGGGTTCAAATCCCGTCCCTTGCATGATTATAAAAGTTCAATGCAATGACATACATAGTTAGTGTTTTCATATCTTTATTTATATACTCATGATGCTTATTTTATAATATAAAAATAACATTATATAATTTAATGATTATATTATAATCACATATAAATATTTAATAGGGCTTTATAGAAAAGTGTATATATAGTTATTATAATTGCCATATATGGAGAAAGTAAAAATAAATGGTGTAGATCTTGTTAAATATCTGTTAATTAAATATGGTCCTCTCCCACAAAAAAATTACAAAAGCTTTCTTATTTTGCTGAATATGAATACATTAAAAAATATGGAAGAAGATTATCTGATCTAACATTTAAGCGTTATTATTTTGGGCCTTATTCCGAGGATATAAAAAATATTGAAGACTTAGAAGAAGACATTGTTATAAAAGAACAGATTAATAACAATCCTGCAAAAGAATCAGAGCTTGTAAATGAAGATTTTAAAATAGATAATAAAATTGCAAATATGATACATGACCTCATAAAACCATATATAGATAAAAATGGAAGTGAACTGGAAAAACTGGCAGATAAGACAGAGCCTTATATCTATGCAGAAGATTTTAACAACCCTATAGACCTTGATAGCTATGCATGGTTTTACAGTGAAGTTAATTCCGGTGTTTTCTGGAAAAATGCCGAAAAGATAGATAAAGAGAATATAAAAAAAGGCATATATGGAAAACATATAATAAAAGACGATTCCGATATTGATTCTCTATTTTCATGATTTAAATATGCGATAATTATTCTATTGATGTATCTGCGATAGAAGATTACATAAAAAAGGTTAGGGATAAAAATATCAAGGATCAGATTAAAAACAAAATATGTGCAGTAAAGAAAAATCCATATATTGGTGCAACTAAAACAGGGCTAATCGCAAATTACAGGGCGGTAAAAGTTAATAGGCAAAAAATCGTAATACTCTATAAAATAGGGGAAAAATATTGCATTGTTATATTTATAAACATTGGAAATCATGATGAATTCTATGGCAGAACATATGGCAAAAGATAAAGGCTACTAAAATAAATATTATAGTTTATTATATCCAATTTATTATCTAAAAGATCATTGCTCGCTTTCAAAGCAAACAACAGATGCCCATGGAATATATACGAGTTTATTCCCTGATTTGAGAAGCATGCCGTCGGTGTCCTGTTCTTCTAATGTTTCCTCGCTGAAGAAAATCGGATCTCCCCACAGAATAATAAACATTTATTTTCATTCCTATAAATCTTTCTATATTGTAGTATTCTTCCTTATATGCATTTCAATCACGTTTTCCTTTCATCATAACATACAGTCTATACATTGAAAAGAAGGCATTCTTTGGATAATTCTTTATTTTTAATTTTCCTGGGCATTCCCATGTAAATTCATATAAATCATATTTATCGGATTTATCTGTATTATATACCTTTTTATATTGCGATATTGAATAATCTAGGTCCTTATAGATGTTTTTATGTATTATTGTTCTGTAATCAGCTAATCTTTTGGTTGTGTACCATATTTGTGTAAATATAAATCTCCCTGTTAATAATGAAATGATCATTAAATAACAGGGAGAAATACCTCTTCTGAACCAAGGAGGTATAAAGTAGGGATATGACAATATAAAATATATCGGATATAGAGAAATTAATAGAACAGACAATAAAGGAAAAAATAGAAACCCTTATGAAAATAGAACAAGATCAATATTTAGAGGAGAATCCTGGAATAAAGAATGGTTATTATAAGAGGAACCTAAAAACAAGGTATGGTGAGATCAAGGATTTATCAGTGCCAAGGAATAGAGATAATAAATTCCACAGTGCTATAATAGATAATAATAGGTCTGTATGATGTTGGATAGTGATTGTTAAACAAAAATCTTTCCATTTCATGAGACATTTATCATAGACCTCTTATAATAATTACTATTTCTTCTTCTGTAGCCATCCTTAAGATTCTTTAAAAATCCTCTGTAATATTCCCTGAAACTACTATCATTATTCCATTTACCTAAAAACTGCAAAGGTGAATAGTAATCAAGGGTAGAATGTGGCCTTATATTATTGTAATCATAGAATGCATTCTCTATTATTATTTTACCATCATTGAAATTATTTATTTCATTGATCCATATATAATCAGTTTTAATTGAATTATGGAATGATTCAATATCTTCATTCTCCTCAGGTGTTTCCCTTTCTATGTATTCATGCTTTATATTCATTGTTTTCAAATAATTATTGAATTCTTTAGAAATATATTGGGGACCATTGTCTGTCCTTAGAGTAATATTCTCAGGTACTATGCCATTGAACTTCCTTATAATAGCATCATCTATGGCATTTATTGCATCCCTGGCCGTGCATGATGCATTATAATTATAGCCATACCATTCCTTGGAGAATGCATCCTTAATGCACATTAAATAGGTAATTCCATTATTTGTAGGTATATAAGTAATATCTGTTTCTATTAACATCTCTGGCTTATCTGCTATTAATAATTTTAATTCCCTTCTATTCTTATGGTTATGCAATGGTAAAGTTAGATTATTGTTCTTCATTATTTTATACACTGTTTTCCTTGCTATATTTATGCCTGAATTCCTCAATAATGCCCAGATTCTATTATAACCATATGTTATTCTTTCTTTGCATGGTTCCATTATTTCATTCACTATGCTGCTGTCAATCCTTGTTGAAGATCTTCTATCTTCAATGTTTTCATGCCTCCTCCTATAATAGTATGTTATTCTGTTAATTCCTGAATAATAGCATGCATTTTTTACTTCAATCCCATTATTATACATTTCATACACTGAACTCACCTTTTCCTTCTCATATAATTTTTTTTTAAAATCTCATTTGCTATGGTCATTTCACCTATTATTGACTTTAGATTCTCTACTTCCTTAATTAAGGGCCTATCAGGATCCTTTCCTTCCAGTCCCTTTTTGCTTCCTTCTAAAAACTGTTACTTCCATTTATAAA
>NZ_LKBG01000249.1 GCF_001402945.1 Acidiplasma aeolicum | reverse complement strand
TCATTCTCATTATATATAAATAATAAATATATTAATTATGTATAATTATAATAACAAGCCAATACTTGTTTTTTATGAAACAACAAAGGCATGTGATCTTGCATGTAAACACTGCAGGGCATCAGCCATTGAGGCAAGGCTTCCAGACGAGATGACTGTTGATCAATCAGTTAATTTTGTTAAATCCATTAGAAATTTTGGAAAACCATATCCAATATTGATTTTAACTGGCGGGGATATGCTTAAAAAGGAGGGGCTTGAGGAGATACTTAGAACAGCATATGAATATAAGATTCCAGTTTCTGCCAGCCCCGCTGCCACTGCAAGGCTTAATGATGAATCATTTGAACTTCTTAAGAAATACAATGTACTTTCAATATCACTAAGCCTTGATGGACTTAGGGAAACACACAACTGGCTGCGCGGGTATGATTGGGTGTTTGATAAAACAATGGAGGCAATTAATACCGCCAGAAATCATAAAATGCCCGTGCAAATAAATACTGTTGTTCTAAAAAAGAATATAATGGAACTCCCGGATATTCTTAAATTATTAATAACTAATAATATAAGGGTGTGGGAGGTATTTTTCCTTATAAAAACCGGCAGATCAATAGATTTCGAGGATTTAACCCCACTGGAATATGAGGATGTAAACCACTGGCTTTACTACATCACATCATACAATATGACTGTAAGAACTGTTGAATCTCCAATATTTAGAAGAATTGCAGACGAAAAGGAAACATATCACGGTACATCACTTTACAGGGAACTAATAAGAAAAACCCATGAGCTTCTGGGCTTGCCTGATGGAAAACCGCACGTGCACATGGAAAAAACCAGGGACGGTAAGGGAATTATTTTTGTATCCCATAACGGTGATGTTTATCCAAGTGGATTTTTACCGGTTGTTCTTGGAAATGTCAAGAGAGAATCAATTGTCCATATTTATCAGAATAATGACATTTTAAGGCGTTTAAGAAATCCCGAAAATTTGGAGGGACTGTGTGGAAGCTGTGGTTATTCTGATGTATGTGGTGGTTCAAGGGCCAGGGCATATGCAACCTTCAACGATATTTTTGCCGAGGATCCTGCATGCATAAATACATATAATTTTATTAAATAAATAATAATATGCACAAAATTATGTAACTTATTAAATGCCTGCCATATTCGATAGTTTTAAGAATCAATAATATATTTAATTAAATTAATATATTTATACATATATTTTGCATGGTGACTCCACGCATGTCTGTACAACATAGTATAAAATGATTAAACTATTAACTTTAAATAAAATCCGGCGACGGTAACTATTATGCCTATTAAAATCATAATTAAAACCCATAATTTTGCACTGCCGGCTGTTGTTTTGCTTATAAACAGTCCAAGAACTCCCAGTGATATGTATGAAAATGCCAAGGGTATAATTATATTATTTTTTATGATTAAAGAGGAAAGAAGTGGAATTAATGCACCTGCAAAACCGCAAAGGGCTGCCATTAACGAACCTGCAATGGATTCAAGAAATATTCTATCACCCAGCTTCCCCTTTAATAAATAAGATGTGGATCTTAAATTAAGCTGCAATGCCGTTCTGTGAAGTTCCTCATTCAAACCTGCATACTGTGCTATAAAATAACTAAAGGTACCTGCGAAGGCAGACCCAAATGAGATCTTGAATGCCAGAAATATGGATATGCCATTATGTGCCAAGATGCCACCAGATGCAAGTATTAGGGCAGTTATTATTCCATCAGATAATCCAATGCTTAATGGAAATAAAAATTTGTTTTTCATTTTACTATGTGCTTCCCGGCAACCACTTCATCAATTGAATGTATGGCACACCCCATATCCTCTATAGTTTTTATTAAATAATTATAATTAATATTCATGCCCTCAACTATTATACTTGTGCCCATTGTTTCCATATCCATCTCGGTAACTGTTATTTTTACGGCCTCCACACCAGGGACCTCCTCTATTGATCCCGCAAGTTCTGTAAGCGTTGGCCTGTTCAAACCCTTGTCAACATCCAGCAAAATTCTCCTAAGATTCATAAGTTTTTCTAACTCCTGTATCTAATTTATTATTAGATATAATATTAATCACACATATTAAAATTTTATGAATTAAAATTAAATGATGCATCCTTATATGTTCCCAAAATCTTTAAAGTTCCTGCAATATTTTTTATTTCATTTATTGCATTTTCTGTATTTTTATTATTTTCTATATCGACAAAGAATATATAATTAAAAGGATTAAATTTAACCGGCCTCGATTCTATTTTTGACATATTTATTGAATACTTATCGAAAATGGAAAGAACCCTGTAAAGGGCACCTGGTGTGTTTGATGTTGAGAACACCATGCTTGTTTTGGTTTTACCATCTGGCTTTTCGGGAGATTTGGATAATAGGAAAAATCTGGTATAGTTATTTTTATTATTTTCAATTTCCCTCTGGATAATATGCATACCATATATGGACGCTGCCAGCTCACTGGCTATTGCCGCCCTGGCTTTATCCTTTAAACCTTTTACAATTTCCACACTTCCTGCGGTATCATACTCACTTACAGGTATAAAATTATGCGAGAAAATGAAATCGGAGCATTGTGCAAGTGCCTGAGGGTGTGAGTGAACGTATCTTATATCATCTATTTCACTATCCGGAAATCCAATCAAACAGTGGCTTATCCTAAGGTAATATTCCTTTACAATAAATAAATTATCCCGGTAAAGATTGTCATACGTCTCACTGACTGCACCCTCAATTGAATTTTCTATAGGAACCACACCTAAATCAATCTCCCCTTTATTTATGCCATCAAAAATTGACCTTATAAATTTGTATGGAACGTATTCGCCCTCAGCCAGTCTTTCTGCGGCTATATTACTGTATGCTCCCTTTTCTCCAAAATACCCAATCTTCAACCTGACCACTATCTTATATTTATATTTAACTTTTACTTTTAATTAAATAAGTAAACAAAAATAGGGCCAGATTGTCTCTGATTATCTGGCAAAGACTTTAAATATAATAAAATTATTAAATTTTATGAAAAATGTAACATCCACCAAAGGTTCCATAATGTTTTATTTAATTCCCTCTGTAATTTCCCTTGGCTTTTTTTTATATCTTACCATTTTTATTAGCATGAAATTATTTCAGTATATTGGTATATATTTTATAGCCCCAATTTTTTCAATTATAATCACATTACTTGTGTATCATTCAATAAAGAAGAATATTAAAAATAGGTCAACAATCTTAAAATTTTCATTATTGGTATTTGCTTTTTCTTATATATTACTGGAATCTATTTTTCTCATAATAAATATTCATACCCTTTTTTCAATTATTTTGCTCATTCCATTTGACCTAATAATAATTGCCATACCGTTTTACATTAATTATAGGGATAAGATGCCATACAATGGCATTCCGGGAGAATACAGCACTGATTTAACAACCAGATTAAGGGAAGTTACAGGAGATGAGGATATAGAAGTGTATATTTCTGAATTTAGCCGTGCAAATTTATATGGCGCAACCACCAGAGGCAATGACTGGAATTTAATAATTTATAAAAGTGCATTTGATAAATTCAATGAATCTGAACTTTTATTATACATGCTCCAGATTTATTACAGTAAAAAGTTTAATATAAATAAAATCATGCTTCGTGACATCTTTTTATGGTTTGTATTGATTGCAGATATGTTATTTATATCATATATACTTTCAATAGATTTGCCAGATAAATATGGAATTTATTTTCTTCCACTTTTAGCCTTATCTGTTATTCTTATTATCTTAACCCCTCTTATTATTAATAGAAAAATTATTGATTTGAATAAAGTTGTGGACAAAAAAATTTTGGAAAAAGCTGAAGACATGGAAACATTAAAATCCATGATTCTGAAGCTTGCCGATCGGGAACCTTTAAGGCCGCTACCACAATACCAGTATAACAGATATAAGCAAAGATTGCTCAAGAATGCTTACACCAGGATAAAAAACATAGAAAAATCATAAGTGCTGGAGCCTTAATATAAGAGATGTATACTATTCCAGGCTGGTAATTTAATATGGTATCTTATTATTAGGAAACACCATTTCCATGAATTCATAAGGATAATAATAGAGGTTTTATTTTATCTATTCCCGCTTTAGTATTGAATAATTAATTATTATACGTCTTCCTCACACAAATGTTTCTTTTATGTATTCAGGTAATGCAAAAATTTATTAATATTGATCAGTTGTATTCGTAAAGGAATATTTTAATTCCTATATAATAATGATAATTATGTCAGTTGAAATGAATGAAAATATAAATGTGGCCATTGTCGGATATGGTTATATTGCAAAGTATTGGGAAAAGGCCATACTAATGAATGGTAAAATGAATATCGTGGGAATTTATGATAAGAATATATCTACTAACATAACAGGACATAGTTTTTATAAAACTTTATCAAACCTGATTGATGATGATCGAATAAAAACGTGCATAGTATGCACACCGACAGATAACCATTACACAACTTCATCTCAAATTTTATTATCTGGAAAAAACATAGTGGTGGAGAAACCTTCAGTTCTAAATATAAATGAATATAATAATTTATTAAAAAGTGCTAAGGTAAATCATGCATTGATTTATAATGCATTTCATTTTGTATATTCGCCTGAAATTGTCTGGTTTAGGAAATCACTAAAAGAGCTTTATAAAAGTTATGGGAAAATAGGAAGTTTCTGTTCCTATTTTTCTGATCCATATTATATTAGAGGTGAATTACAAAATAAAGCTTTAAGTCTTTTAGGAAGCTGGGTTGATAGTGGGTCTAATATTTTAAGTATGCTATATTCCATTTTTGACGATATAAGTTTGGATTCACTAACATTTGGTGATAGTTACTCTGGAAACTTTTCTGATTTATTTTCAATTGCTTCAATGATGTTTAATGACTCTAAAAATGGCACCGGCTTTGGACATACAGTTACCAACTGGGTTTCAAACTCCTCACTTAAATACACGGATTTTATGTTTCCCGAAACAAATGTAAAAATTAGGCTAAACCATTCAGAACTTAAGGTTACACTCACAGATGATAAAGGAACCAAGATTTTGTTCTCATCTTCTGAGACTGATAGATTATTAGCACATTACACAGGACTTGTGGATGATGTATATAAATCACTGTCTGCAGGCAAGGGTAATGAAGATTATGGAAAAAGCATATACAGTACAATGTACGGCATTCAAGATTTGGGTGGTGGCATTGCCTGAGAGCAAGTTTTCAAGAAAAACACAGCAGGCTATTAAAAAGTTTACGGATAGAATAGAACCAGTGATGGTATTCAATCAATGGCTGGAGGCGATAACTACAGGTAAAATAACCAGAAAGGTTCTGGTTTATTACGGTGTGGGCGGAATAGGAAAAACACGGCTTATATCTAAACTAATGGATGACGTGGATAAAAGAAATAAAGAACAAAGTAAAATTAAAATAAATATCATATTTGCCGGAATGGATATAAATGAATACAACTCCCCATCTGCAGTTCTGCTTGGACTTAGAAAACAAATAAAATTCCCATGTGTTCTTTTTGATTATGGCCTTGTTAAATACCTCTCCTCAATAGGAAAAACTGCTGATCAGATTAAGGAGTTTATACCTAAAAATAGCGTTATTTGGGATATAACAGGTGACATCCTTGAGGCAATACACATTCCTGTGGGGCTTATAGATAAAATTGCCATAAAGCTCAGGGAAAAGTACTCAATACAGTTTAAGGAATATCATAATGAAATTGAGGCCATTGATTCATGCAAAAGAAATCCGGAGGAAATATCTGAAAGGCTTCCACACCTTCTTGGAATAGATATTTCAATAGCTGCAAAAAGTAAAAATTCAATATTTGCCATATTTCTTGATTCATATGAATCAATATATAGGCGCCAGGATTTCCAGCTCGCAAATAATGATCCTGATGAATTTATACAGGAATTAGTACTTTCTTCTAAACAAACATTATTTATAATAGGGAGCAGGGAATATATAAAATGGGAGCAAAAGGATCCATCATGGAATGAAATACTTGATCAGCACATACTTGATTATCTCAGTGATCAGGATTCTGATTATTTCCTTAGATCCGTACCAATTTTAGATGAATCCATTAGAAAATCCATAATAAGCAGCAGCAAAGGACTTCCACTATACCTTGACCTCTGCGTTGAAATTTATTTGAGAAATAAAAATAATATGACTGCATATGATTTTATAATTCCAACCAATGAAATTATACCTAGGTTTCTATCACACCTTTCAGATGATGAAAGAACACTTTTCATTGCATTATCATACATTCATTTTTTTAATTTTAACATCTTTGAAATTCTTGTAAAGGAGCTTAATATACCAATTGCCATATCTGACTTTGACGAAATAGCCAGCCATTCATTTGTATTAAAAGTTGAG
This sequence comes from Acidiplasma aeolicum, assembly GCF_001402945.1. Taxonomy (GTDB): domain Archaea; phylum Thermoplasmatota; class Thermoplasmata; order Thermoplasmatales; family Thermoplasmataceae; genus Acidiplasma; species Acidiplasma aeolicum. The sequence goes on along the minus strand of NZ_LKBG01000249.1, from coordinate 4,303 downwards.
AATCTGGAAGGTATATACAAAGTACATGACAATTTTTATGAGTATGTTATAAACAATCCCACAATAAGTGGTAAATCGAAGATTATGGAAAAAATTTTTTCAGGTGTTATAAAATATCTTAATGATAATAAAAAAAGTATACCATATGAATCCATGGTGATTTTTTACCCCAACGTTATGAATCTTCTTTCCTACATGTCGGAATCAGGTATAGATATTGGAGAGAAGTTTATTGAACTTTCAATATTTATTGTTGATGCGGGGTACTGGAATGTTGTCGGAAGCATATCAGCCCAAATACTTAAAAGGCATCCCAATGATGATCGTATTCAGTTCCTTTTTGCTGTCTATCTAAGGAGAATTGGAATGCTGGAAGACAGTATTAAAATTCTTGAAAATATTAATCCAGAAAATCCATTATTTGGTAACTTTAAGGATTATATATCATATTACAAGGCCGATACATTGCGTGTTATGGGCAGGTATAAAGATGCACTTTCTATATTTAATGGGATCTCAGAAAAGTATAGAAATAATAAAGATAATGAAATTTATCTTAAATCACAAAATCAAATAGGAGATATTACATTTCTTTTTGGTAAATTTTTAGACGCTTTGAATATTCTGGAATCTGGATATGGGGAAAATAACATGAATACTGTACAATTTGCAGAGATGCTCAGAATAGAGGGTCATATCTATCGTTTTAATTTTATGCTGGAAGATGCAATTGCTAAATATTTCAACTCCATGGAACTGGCAAGAAAACTCAACGTTTTAGGCCTACAGGGTAAATTGTATAACAATCTTGTCGAGGCATACTGCTGGTTAGATGCTAATGAGGCGATTGAGTATGGAAAAAAATCAATAGAAATAAATAAAAACCTGAATGCTCCTGTGGAATACGGTAAAACCTATGCTGCATTATCTATAGCAAGCTCCATGAAGGGTGATTTTACCTCCAGCTTAAAATATTCTGATATGGCACTATCAATTCAGGAGCAAGTTAAGTATCCTGGTGGAATGGTTTATGCCCATGGAAGTTATTGCTTGATATATATTAAAACCGGTGATAAAAATAAATTTATGGAACATTACAATGAAATGAAAAAACTTGTTAAAAATCTTGGTGCAGAGAAGTATACAATGCTTCCCTATTATATATATTTAAATGATGCAGAACTTAAGGAGACATTCAAAAATCTGCAGTGGCTTGATTATGAAAAAACTCTGAAAATTGTAAAAACAATATTAAGTGATTAGATTTAATTATAAAATTAATATAAATATTGGTAAGCTTGTACTGTAAGCAAAGAAATTATAATCATCATATAAATATGTCTATAGATTTTTTAGCATCAAATTTGTTATCAGTATATATTTCCTGAATAAAAAAGTAGAATGATATAATTTTTAAAAATGTTGGAAAACAGATAATTTAGCTAATGGAACTAACTTTATATAATCTTTTATATAATCTTTTGTAAAAAATTGGAGGAAATTTAAATAATAGATATGTTTAAATATAATCATCATTATTATAAAAGAAAACTTTAAATATAATAATATATTATAATTTAATATGGTACAAGGTGATATAAAAACTATTCGTAATAAACCTAAAGAGGTTAATGATATTGTATCTGAAGATGAAAGTTTTAGATATGAAGAAATATTAGAATATAATTTAAGTGAAAGAGCCTTTAAGATGCTTGGCGAGGCCGAGAGTCTTATAGATGATGGATATGTTCCATTATACCTCTTATCAGATCCTGAAATTTACGAGGCTGAAAGGATAAAAGTATTTGCATCAAGCTGGAATTTCCTCGCTCACGAATCTGAAATCCCTTATCCAGGAGACTATGTTGTAAGATATATAGAACAAACACCATTAATAGTAGTTAGAGGAGAAGATAATAAGATAAGAGTTTTTTTAAATGCGTGTCCTCACAAAGGTAGAGAATTTGTTAAAGCAGAGATTGGTAATACATCCCATATAAGGTGCCCATATCATGGATTTGTCTATAATACAAAAGGAAAACTTGTTGGATGCCCAGTGCAGAAGCATGCAATAGGTGATGTTATAAATTACAATGATTTTAATATGTACCGTGTAAATGTAGAAATATATAAAGGGTTTATTTTTGCAAATCTTGATCCAAAACCTAAAAACGATTTATCAACTTTTCTTGGTGATTTTAAATTTTACTTTGATCTTGTTTCAAATAGGTCTGAAGCAGGATTATCATTCACAAATCCACAGAGATGGGTTGTTCCATTTAACTGGAAAGCAGCTGCAGATAATTTTGCTGGTGATATATATCACGCATTTACCGCGCATGCAACAGGATATGCGCTTTTTCCTAAAGAAACTATCAAGGCAAATACAGTATTAACAGGTCTGCAGGTTGATGCAGGGAACGGACATGGAATTGCATTTTCAAGGATAATAGATTCACCTCAGTGGTATGGAAATTGGTGGCCAGAATTAATTAGAAAGGCAAAAAATACATTAACGGAGAGCGAGTATAAATTTTGGGTTAAATATTCCACCAGCACAATTATTGGCAATGTCTTCCCAAATTTTGGATTCTTAAATGCAGGTATGCCATTTAAGGGTGGATCAACAGCTGAGGCTATAGCACCTATTTTAACATTCAGGGTTTGGAATCCTATATCTCATGATAAAACACAAATATGGAACTGGTTTGCAATTGAAAATGATGCTCCAGAAGATTTAAAAAAATATTCATATTTAGCATATCAACACTCATTTACAGCAAATGGTGTCTTTGAAGAGGATGATATGGAAAACTGGATAACACAAACACATGCTGGTAATAGCATGTTAAAACTAAAACTGGCAGAAAAGGTAGGTGAATATAAACCATTAATTGATGTTGGTGCTCCTGGTAATGTACAATCATACCCAAGTGATATAGGGTCTATGTCTTTTTGGAGGGAACTTGTGAATAAATTATTAGAATAAGGGTGATTTGCAATGATATACTCAAGCAAAAATATGGATGGAAATCATATAAATGACCTAATTGATGTTTTGTTATATGAGGCAGAAATATTAGATAATCATCAGTATGATAAATGGATAGATATGCTGACAGAGGATATAGAATATAAAATGCCTGTAAGAATTACAAGGGAAAAGGAGGATAAAGAAACTGATTTAGAACTTTCAAAATCTCAGTATCATTTTATAGATAATAAAGAATCCATACTAATGCGGGTAAACAGATATAAGAATGAATATGCATGGTCAGAAAATCCACCATCACGCACAAAACATTTTATTACAAATGTAAGAATTGAAAAAGTCAATGAAACAGAATCAATTGTAAAATCATATGTATTATTTTATAGAAGCAGAAGAGACAATGCATATCCAGAAATCTTCGCATATGAAAGACTAGATAAATTTAGATATGAAAATAATAAATGGAAACTTGCAAAAAGAAATATAATACCAGAAAATTCAGTTTTACCGTTAATGAATCTATCAAATTTCCTGTGATGAAAATGGAAAATAAAAATTATTATGAGAAAGATGGAGAAACAATAGATATTACAAATGAATTTGCCACTGTAACTGTTAAAAAGGTATATACAAAGAACGGTACAAGACTGGAGATATCTTCTCCAAAATTAGGTAGTAGAATAGTATTGAGTGCAATAGAGCTTGAAAGTTTAACATGGCAGGACAAATCAATATTTGATAAATTTTTATCAGACCCATATGGTTCGTCAATCGCTGATGATTAGTATTTTTTGATATTCGGAATTTTAATAATTTATATTTTTTTATAAATATCGATATTATATCTTAGGCAAAAATATAATAAAGGAATATAAAATAAGAATTAAGCCATGATAATGAAAAAGAATATTATTTAAGAAGGTATCAGAAAAATGCATAAAGAATTAAATTTAATATTTCTAAAAATATTCCCATAAAATTATTATCATTAAAGAATACGATACATAATTTTTATTCTAATTTTTATTCTAATTTATAAACCTCATTTAATTTGTTAAATTCATTGTAAAAATAGATTTTTGGCATTATCTACTAAATTATATATATTCAAGCATTACGGCCCTTATTACCTTACTGAATAATCTCTTTATTTCAGAGAGGTATAGCGTGTCCAAACCTTCATAATTTGTTCGACAATTGTCATATTTATTAATTTGAAAATTATTAGTGGGATATGGCAGCGAACCACATCCCATTAATTATGCAAAGGTTGGATAAAATAGTTGCGGAGGATAGAATCAGAAAGTACTC
>NZ_LKBG01000248.1 GCF_001402945.1 Acidiplasma aeolicum | reverse complement strand
GATCTCATCCCTGGGCACATCAAGTATTTTCGATATTTTTTCAACAGCATTATTTCTTTTTTCATTTCCTGGTCTGATTTTAACCCATTTTTCTGATTCCACCCTTGTTGATGACGGAGATATCATTGGTATATCGTATTCCTTATATTTAATCAATGATATTTTTAGTTCAAGCGGCAAATTAAAAACATAATTTCTCTTACCCCTTATTACCCAGGACCCCTTTGATATAAATTCTCCAGATTCTGGTGTTTTACTTACCTGATTTGGATACACCCAGTATGCCGTTCCGGAGGATATGCCTGCAGGCCATGCCCTTGACATGCATATTGCGAACTGGCATGCCTCATTTATGGTTTCCTCTGATATTTCAATGCCATCGTTTTTTATTACCGTGCTTGGGGCACCATAAAGATCGGCATGTACATATATATCATTATCCTCCATGTGCTTTTTGACAAGTTTCTCATTTGTCTTTGCATCCTTTCCTGAAAGGACCATATTGCCATTGGATGAAAAGAACCATCTGTATGTTTCAAACCAGTACCTTGGCCTTTTTTTCTGATTTACCTTTTCCCTTTCCTTTATTATTAACTTTTTAGTTTCCTCAATGGCCCTTTCAGCGCCCTCAATTTTATTTTTATAATCCTTTGCTGTATTAAATACATTGCTTATGTTATTTCCTGCAGATAATGTGTAGTTTAAATCTATATTTATATTATTATAGTCAATGGTAAATATTTTCTTTGCCGGATTTATGCCTAAAATTTTTAAATCCCCATAATCAAACCCATTTAAATCCCCATTCTTCACCTTACCATTAACAATTTTTATTAATTTCTCAATAGATGGTATATTCATCTTTAATTTATTCCCAAACTCTGTATAAATTTCCATCAATTTTTTAAACTCCTCAATTGATTTTTTCTGCGATTCTATCCTTTTTTCCACGCTGCTTTTATTCTTTTCCTCCACCGGATAGTTATTTAAATAACTGACTATTCCATCATTGAAGTTTTCAAAGGTATCGTCTGGATTCCTTTTAAGGCTTTTTAGTATTATTGGGGACAGTATTTCCTCATCTTTATAATAATATGCCCTATTTTCCAGGGATTCCTTAAGGATGACATTTATCTCCTCATACACCTGATTTAATATTTTATCATCCATCTGATGTGGCATTAAATTTTTATCCATATTAAGACGGTAAAGAACCTCCTCTGCTATTTCCCCACCAAGATTTACCCTTGTTGCAAGGGTTTTAACCAGTGATGCGGTACTTTCATTAACAATCTTTTTAAACACGTCAAAATTTTCAATGGGATTTATAAGGGACGGTGGCACATAGGCCTCACCAATTTTTATTGTTCTTGTCCTGTATACATGCTGATCCATTGCAAATACTATTTTTCCATTTTCTGTTAAAATCAGGTTGCCGCCCCCAAACAGTTCCAGTATTATTTCCTGCCCTGTATGAAGTGTAATTTTTATAACCCTGTCAAAATTTATCTGTTCTATGCCTGTTATCCTTTTCTCCGATAACTGTTTTCTGAATATCATGGCCAGCTGGGACGCCTCATCAGGCCTGTCCGCGCTATAAAATGATATTCCCTTTGTAAGTGAAATAAAAAAATCTCTTTTTTTAACATCGGATCTGTATATCTGAAAAATAAACTCCTTTGAATTCACCTGGTATATTTTTTTTATAAATGAATTTTCTATATCATCCCTGAATATGTTTATAAATGCGTAAAAATCCAATGACGATTCCTTGAGTTTCATAATTTATTAGTAATTCCTGATATTTTAATCTTATTGGAAAGATTACATGCATGAAAAAATCAGAGCAACAGTTATAAAAACTAGTCTATGAATATGCAAATCAACATGGGAAGTTTCCATGTTTACAAAATTTAAAGGTTATTATAAAATTATTTTATTGATTTCTAATTATTTTTTTAAAATTTTTATGGGTTAAAAATCAAATATAGTTATATAAATCAAAAATTTAAGGCATAAAAAAATTAACAATGGTTTTTAACAATTATTTAATACCATAAAATATGGAAGTTGAGCAAAATACAATGAATTTATCAGGAAAAAATGTTTTTTATCTTAGCTATGGCAGGGGCCTTCAGAGGAGCTTTATCTTGCTTCATGATTCTAAAAATGATTCATCCTCATGGTCAGGCATTGATGCATTAAGGAAACTGGGGCAATGGGGATTTAATGTGTATGCCCCGGACTATCCGGGTTTTGGAAAGTCAGAGTATAATCCAAAATACAATTTTGGTTCAAATCCTGCAGCAGGCGCAAGATTCATTAAGGATTTTTCAGATGCTGTTTACGCCGGCTTAACATATATAATAGCACCATCTGTCTCCGCGGGCAGTGCATTAAAGGCTTTAATAGATTATCCTGAAAATATTGAAGCGGTAATAATAATTGGTGGCCTGGGCGTTGATCATATACTTAAGGAATTGAACAAAATAAATAAGCCTGTGCTTATCCTGTGGGGTGGCAATGACAGCGTGGTTCCAATAAATCATGGTATGAGATACCACGATCTTATCGCATCATCGCAGTTTATAAAGATTGATGGCGCCGGCCACTGTGTGCATCTTGATAAACCTGATATATTCTTTAACACATTAAAAAAATATTTATCAGAAATATAAAAAATTTAAATCACTCTTGGTATTATTATTATATAAAACAGAAGCATTATTATGAACAGCGCAAGACCATAATATATCTTTGTAAGTGTTTTTTCATTTTTAAGGAAGCTGAATCTCTCCCTTCTGGATGCTATCATTAAGGTATCCCTGAAAAATTGGCCACCATCAAACACTGCAACAGGCAGTGCATTCATTATTCCAAGAAGGAAATCTATCCAGAATAACCAGTAGAGAGAATTAACCAATCCAAAGTATATATAGTTATTAAATGGTGTTGAAAACAGGTGCGCAAGGTTATATGGTACCGGTGAAAGCCCAAGAACAGGAAGACCAAGCACATCAAAAAATTGGGGCCCAAAGAGGGCTGAGCCAAATATAAGGCCGCGCATTTCCTTTAATGGTATGTAATCAAGTCCGGAGTATGTTATGCCAACACCTATAAAACTCTCATTTTTATATATATTTTTATTTGCAGCAGGGTCATCCTTTTCATAGTAACTGTAAGTTGATACCGTTTTAAGTGTGTAATTATCTGTCTTTCCATTTAAAGTCATTATTTCCATTGTAATATTTGTTCCCGGCTTTATTTTATCAAGAACGTTTCCAAGTGTATTGATGTTATATATTGTTGAACCGTTAATGCTTAATATTACAGAATCAGATGGAACATGGGCCGCAGCAGCCGGAAACCCTGAAATTATCTGCGATATAAAAACTCCGGTAAGAACACTTTTATTTACTGTGGTGCCGTTGTAAAGTACAATATTCTCCATTCCCGGTTTTAAATATGAATCTGTTTCCAGGTTGTTTAGTGCAGAACCTGAAATATTCCCATATTTTATTATTTCATAACCATGGGGTATCTGTGCATTTTCTGATTCCTGGATATAAACGCCGCTGTGAACCGGTGGTGCGAGTGGCATCATAACAAAAATTAAAAGCATTAATGCTATAAATGCTATAACTATATTTATGCCCGGACCCGCAGCTATTATCCTCCTTCTTATAACGGGATCTGCATCCATTATCTCCTTTTCATCAGGCTCAACGAACGCACCAACAGGTATGACAAAGAATAAAGCGCCAACGCTGCTAACCTTTATTCCATGCTTTCTCGCAACTATTCCGTGGAATGTTTCATGGATTACCACGGCAAATACAAGTGATGCTGTGCCATAACCCAGCGGTATCAGGGGATTTATTAATGGAATTGCAAGATATTCATTTAATGGTGGGGCCTCACTGGTTGGCACATGAACTATGGTAAGCAGTATGGCCTCATATAAAAGCATTATGAATGCTGTTAAACCTCCAAGAACCACCAAAACATCAGATATTTTGCCAAATGTCTTTCCCGGGAAATGTTTGGATATGGCATCAAGTATACCACGGTTATGTGTGGATTTAATCATTAATGCAGGCCCCATTGTTGAAAAATGCCTGGTTTTATTTATGTGCGGGGAAAGGTATAGTATTATAAATATCCATGAAAATACGATTAATATAATTAAATAAATCTCATTATAAACCATAATTATCTACATAATTAAACATTAGTTATAATTTTTGCCATATGAATTAATTCTTTTAAAAAAAGTATTGAATGAAAATCATTTAAATTATTCCACATTCTCCTGGATTTTTTTGAGGAATCTTATCATATTATACTTCTCCTCATCGTTAAAATCTCTTAATGTATTTTCAATGAATTTTATGTGTAATTCCTCAACACGCATATATTCATCCTTTCCCTTACTTGTAATCTGTATCTTTATTATTCTTCTGTCCTCTGAACTTCTCTCCCTTCTTACATATCCCAGTTTTTCGAGCTTGTCAATAACACCTGTGATCCAGCCCTGGGTCACCATATTTATATTTGCGAGCTCAATCATTGGCAACGGGCCGCGTTCAAGCAGGTTTTTTAGTATTCTATACTCTACAGTTGACATTCCAAGGGATAACAGATTTTTCTCAGATGCCCTGTACCATGTCTTCCATGTCCTAATGAATTCCCTCCAGACGTCGTAGGCCTTAATGCTTTCCATTTATATCATATTTTAATACGTAACTGGTATTTTATGCTTTCTATATAGTAAACTATTTGCCATTAAAGGATTTAGATATAAATGATTTACCCATTCCTTAAGATTTTTTATAGAAACCATGTAATATTTTTATACTTAAAGTATATTCTTTATCCATGGGGCTAGGCAAGAGAGATTTAAACAGAAAAAAGAAAAGCATAGAGATGAAAATTCAGGAACTTGAGGAAAAGGCAAGAAAAAACCCACTGGATAAGGGCATACAGGAGGAAATAAACGAGCTGAAGAAAAAAATGGACAAATAATTTAATAGGGTGGCATTGGTTTTGTTAATTTACCATCCTTTATTGCAGGCGTATATGGTGGTACGTTAATCTCAACATATCTTACCGGCTTCGGTTCTATTCTTTTTAAAAGCATTTCTATTGAAATATCATTATCATTTGCCATGTTGCATATTGATTTTATTTCATCAGGTGTAAGCTGTCTTTCAGTATTGTCCATATATTTTATGTTTAGGCTTTTAATTTCCTCACAGTTATACATAATAATTAAATGTTAACTTATATAATTATTTTTTGAGCAGTTCATTTATTAGTTTTTTAACAGTGCCATATAATTCATTAATATCCATCCCACTGGCATTAACAGTAAATATATGATTTTCTGGAAGCAGGTCCAGCGCCTCATAATATATTATATCGGACCTCTGTGCCTCAATGTTCTCGTTTATTTTTTCATTGCCATAACCACGCTGCTCCATTCTTTTTCTTAAAATATTTTCATCATCCTTAATTATAATCACATATTTGCAATGAATCATATGGGAATAGTGAGATTCAACAACATCATATTTAAGTTCAAGCCTTCTCAGCTGGTCTATGTCCACAATGCCATCACTAATTATCCCTGTGTTTTTTAATACCTCATTAAGGGATGCACATTGTATGCCACTGTAATTGAGCATCTTACATAACGTTGTTTTCCCGGTTGCCGGTATTCCAGTAATGCATATCGTTCAGACCACCCCGAAATGACCTGCAAGCTTTAATGGCATTGAAAGGTGCCTTCTGGCTATAACCGGTACCTCATAAAAACCCTCAGATATATTTCTTTTTATTTCAACTATCTCCGGATTTTTATACCTTTTTTTGCATCTTGGGCATCTGTAATCCATCTTCCCCTTGGATCTGGTTTTAATGCCGCAGTCAGGACATATGGGTGGTTCCTTAATATATTCCCTGGATAATTTTAATATCTTTATTTTTTCAAGCTTTAATGTGCCATTATCGAATGAACCATAGGCCCTTACAAGGTCTCCTGGTATAAGCGCATTAACAATTTTTCTAAATTCCTTTGTTGGTTCAAACGCTGCAAGATTTATTTCATAGTCCCTGTATTTCATTTTTATGAAATAATGACCACCCTGGATTATATATGGATATGATGATATTATGCCTGATACTGAATAGGAACCAAGGTCAGATAGAAATTCAGGATCATAAATTATATGATCATCCGTACCCTGGTTTGTTTCATAAATTATGAAGCCCTCATCATTTATTTCAAAATTATTTTTTATTTCATCATATATGCCAAGCAAATCGCAGGGCTTTATTCCCCTTACACCGAATATAACCGGTGTTTTGAATTTTGGGAATATGGCAGGGTAATCGTTCTTATAATCTATATTATTAAAGGTTGAATCATATTTTTCTGGTATTTTTGCTATCTCCATTTTTATACTTTTATCCATAATTCCATAATGTGGATACTTATAATCCAGAAGCTCATAGGTCACACGTTTTTTATTCCAGCCAAGTGATGCTGTGGCACCTATTATTCCATGGCCGGTTCTTATTTTTTTGTAAGCTGCCCTTTTTTCGAGGAATGCCTCAATTGATGCTACTGAAATATCCTCCTGAAGGGCCCTCTCATATATCTGTGAATCGAATCTAATCTTTGATATGACTATTCCCGGATTTGTATTTTCACTATTTTTAACATAAAAATCCTCAACAATGCCCGATGCAAAATTCATAAGCTCCTCAGGTTCAGGCTCTGAAATGAGTTTTTCATATGCATATATATTATTACCGTTTATTCTGCCTATAATAATTTTTTTTCCGGCTCCTGTACCTATATTTATATTAAGGGCCCCATTGCCCCTTGTTTTATGGCTTATATTTGGATTAAGCCTGACAAGCTCCGGATATCCTATTATATCATAATGTGTTTTTCTGGCAATCTGTGATATTATATACGTTGTGCACATTTCGTTCTGGCTATCGGTATCATCCACAGCTATGTACATTTTTATCTACCAAATCTTCTTTTTCTTGACTGATATGACAATATCGCCCTTAAAAAATCCACCTTTTTTAATTCAGGCCAGTTCACATCTGCAAAGTAAAGTTCTGAATACGCTGCCTGCCAAAGGAGGAAATTTGAGATTCTTTCCTCACCGCTTGTCCTTAAAATTAGATCAGGATCTGGGAGTGTATTATCATAAAGATAATTTCTGAACATTTTTTCATCGATATCATCAGCATTAATCTTACCCTTACATACATCATTGGCTATCATTTTAACAGCATTAATTATTTCCTGCCTTCCACCGTAACCTATTGCCAGATTGAACCTGAATCTTGAAAACTTCTTGGTGGTATTTTCAACATTAATAATGGTGTTTCTTAAGTATTCAGGAAGTGATGATAATTCACCTATTACATTAACCCTTATTTCGTTTTTGTATATTCTGTCATCCCTTAAAAGATCATTTAATGAATCGTTTATTAATTTAAAAAGGAAATTAACCTCATCATTTTTCCTCTTAAAATTCTCCGTTGAAAATGCATAAACCGTAACAACCTTTATGCCAACCTCCATGGCCCAGTCAAGCACCTCCTCAAGCTTGTCCTTTCCCCTTACATGCCCTTCATTTTCGGATAAACCGATGGATCTGGCGTACCTCCTGTTGCCATCTGTTATTATTCCAAGATGATTTGGTACCCTGTCCTTTTTAATTTCAGCCAGAAGGGCGTTTTCATAAAGATTTGAGGCTATATCACCAATCCTGTTAGCAATACTCATTTATTAATAATTATTATTTAGTATATATTTATAATTTTTTTAACTCTATTGAATACATATTCTTGAATTTGGAAAATCCATGCACTATTCTTTTATAGACTATCTCCAGGCCTGCTGATCTAAAGTATTCCATTCTGGATTCTAATGTTTCGTAATCACATATTTCATAGTAGTTTATTATTCCTCCAGCTGAAACACTGTTAATGGCATCATTTATAAAGTTAAATGCACCGTGGGGTAAATTCATTATTATTCTGTTGAAATCATGAAATGATTTTATTAAATTTCGGGAATCACCACAGTATGCCTCAATTTTACCCTTTAATGAATTTAGCCTTTTATTTTCATTCAAAAGTTCTATTGCATCACAGTTTATGTCAGATGCTATTATATCACATTTTATTCTGTGTGCTATTAGCACGGAAAACGGGCCAACACCGCAGAACATGTCAAAGATTTTCTCATTCTCATTTATCTCATTGGCAATTCTGGCCCTCTCTGTGGCCAGTCTCGGTGAAAAATATGCCCTTTTTATATCAACATGCAATCTTATGCCATTTTCCCTGTAAATTGTTCCTGTGTTATCCTCACCGTATAAAAGTTTTACATCCCTTGTTCTGTATTCTCCAGTAACACCTGAGTCGAGATAAATTGATTTTATTTCCTTTCTCATTTTTATTATATCGACCAGCTTTTGAGCCTCATCAAGTTTTTTGCCCTTTATTACGGCAATATCACCTATGATGTCATATGAAAATGAGTGGTTATAATCCTTAATACTATTATTTTCAATAGGATTTATATCAACTATTTTATATCCCTCCGGTGGCCTTATTACAGGAATATATACCATGGAGCCATCATGCTGTACTCTATATTTTTTGTTAAATAATCCCGAAGATTTGCAGTATTCTATGGCTGCCTGTGCATATTCCTTATCTACCGCTATATGAATCAAGGTTGTTCCCCTTATAATACTGCTTTGTTATTTTATCTGCATACTGTATAATTTCAAGGGCAAGCTTATTTGAGAAACCAAATATATTTCCAATATCCTCCATTTTTGCAGATGCAAGTTTTTCAATTGTGGTGTATCCATTGTCAAATAATCTCCTCGCCCTTACCCTGCCAACGCCCGGTATTTCTATAAGCTTTATAATATCCTCCTTAATGCCCTCCTTTATCCTTATGTTTAAATGGAATAACTGGCCTGAATATTCCTTTTTATTCATTGTTGATAATCTGTAAAGTGAATATGAAATCCAGTCAGCTGATGATACCTTTGCCTGTATATCGCCGGGGCCAATATCAAATGACTCTGCTATGGTATTAATTGGGACCTCATTTATCCATTCCTGCAGAATTATTGCTGTTTTGGCTGCCCGCATTGATTCCTCACTGAAATCGTTTATATTATATTTATCAAGGAAGTTTTCAACATATTCATAGTCATATTCCCTGAAATTAAAAGGTATCATATCTGGCGTTTTTGATATATAATAAAGATATAATGGCTCTGAATATTCATGATTTAAACACTCTGATAATATCAGCGCTGTAACAGGGTCTATGTAAAGTTCTGATGTTATTTTTCCAAATGGCTCCACTTTATAAATATCATTTTCCTCCGAAATAAAACCATTCTCCTTTAAAAAGTAAATGGCCCCGTCAAATGCCAGTGAATAATCCTCTATATCGTTTTGAATGGCAAGCAGTGTTTTTTTATAAAAATTTAGTATATCATCGTATTTCCTTGCCATTCCAGAGGATATTAGCGATAGTATGTTAAACCTGATCAGACTGTTTGAATCCATCTTGGATATCACAGGCTCCAGATCACCATTAAGATAGTTTTGTGCAACCTTTAGCATTGATTCACTTGATACAGTTATATATCCATAACCTATTTTATCGTATTTTGGCCTGCCAGCCCTACCAAGCATCTGCTGTACCTCTATATTAGAAATTGGCTTACTGTAACCATCGGAATACCTTGTAATATCCCGTATAATAACTGTTCTGGCAGGCAGGTTTACACCGGCGGCCAGTGTTGGGGTGGCCACAATTATCTTTATATGTCCCTTCTTAAATAGCTCCTCAATTGTTCCTCTCTGTTCATTTGAAAGTCCGGCATGATGGTATGCAATTCCATGCGATATTAGGTCTATCATTTTGTCATTTAAATTCTCAAGCGGCAGTTCAAGATCCTCAATATTCGTGCCAAAATCAAAATTATTCTTTAAAAGTTCAGCATATTTCTCAACATTCCTTCTGGAATTTCTGAAAACAATACACTGACCGCCATCATTGACGCTGTTTTCAATTAAAACAAGCTCGTCCTTATTTCCAAGGAATTCTTTTTTTCCGTCCCTTATCAGTGAGTGCCTGTAAACAATTCCAGTTTCCAACGGAACCGCCCTAAAATCTGATATTACGGTTTCGGCATTCATCCACATGGCCATTTCCTTAATGTTTGAAACCGTTGCTGAAAGCCCCAGAAGTATTATATCCGGATTAAGGTATAAAATTGAGGATATTACAGTTTCAAGTTTTGGCCCCCTGCTTTCATCTGAAATTGTATGAATTTCATCAAGTATAACAAAACCAAATTCATTTAGTATATCAGGGTCACGATGTATCATTGAGTCAGCCCTTTCTGACGTGCATACAATAACATCATAGTTCCTTACAAATGATGGTGGTATATCGTAGTCACCAATGGATATGGTTATCCTCATCCCAAGAGACCTTAAATTTAGAAGTTCCTGATACTTTTCCATGGCCAGTGACCTTAATGGAACTATGTAAAGTGATTTCTTGCGCTTGAGGAACGTTTTATATATTTCTATGTATGCAATTAGAGTCTTCCCTGAGGCGGTTGGAACGGAAACTATCACATTTTTTCCAGATATGAGTTTTTGGACCGCCTCCTCCTGATGTTTATATAATGAAAAATCATTATTATCTGTTAATTTTAAAAAATCTGCAGGAACGTTTTATATATTTCTATGTATGCAATTAGAGTCTTCCCTGAGGCGGTTG
>NZ_LKBG01000247.1 GCF_001402945.1 Acidiplasma aeolicum | reverse complement strand
AAAAATAAATAAGTTTATTAATGGATATTATACCATTTAAACAATTACTCCTGGTAACAAAACCATATTTAAATTCTATTAAAAAATACTGTATTAAAAGCATAAATATTATTATAAGAGTGATAACAAAGACCCTCAGGTAATCCAGGAGCAAAAAATTATAGTTAATAAAATTCAGATTTTAAGAATATATGGATAAAATGTTGTTTTCCAAATTTTTCTTTCATATCATTTCTCTTAAAATTTATTAATGTAAAATAAAATAATATATTCACATTATAATGCTGGGAGAGGATTCTAGAAATTACAGCAGAATAATTTATTAATTTTTAATAAATATTATGAAATGATTTTATACTAATAAAATTATTTGCTAATAACTTAAGTAAATATTTACATGTAAATTTTATATTTTATATACTTATGTATATTTAAACATTATGCAAGCACACAATGGTGAGATAAATCCGGTAATTGAGCAATTAAATAAACCTAGCCATCTGAACAAGTTTTATTGGACACTTGTTTTAATGGCCACTATAGGAGGGTTTTTATATGGGTATGATCAATCTGATATAGGTTCTGTTCTAATATTTATTCCATATTATATTCATGCATCTCCTTTCGTTGTTGGTTATATTGCCTCTGGGGCATTATTATGTGCCGCATTTGGAGCATTAATAGCATCCTTCATTACAGATAAACTTGGTAGAAAATTTCTGCTATTAACTGATATAGTAATTTATATAGTTGGTGCTCTTCTATCAGCACTAACAATAAACGTTATAATGCTTATGGTTGCAAGAACATTCATCGGTATTGCTATCGGTGCCGATTCTGCAGTTGCAACTGCATATATAGCTGAATTTGCTCCCAGAAAACATCGTGGTAAGCTTGGAATCATGCAACAATATATGATAGTTATAGGAATTTTTGCATCGTTTATTGTTGCAATGCTCATGTTTCTATACCTACCAAAATTAGCTTATAATGTGGATTGGAGAATTATACTCAGCCTTGCTATAATTCCGGCATTAATAGCCTTAATTTTCAGATTTAAAATACCGGAATCACCAAGATGGCTAATATTAAAGAAAAAATATGAAAAGGTAAAGAAAGATCTTTTAAAATTTGGGATACAGGCAACAGATTCGGATTTAAACGAGGCATATAATTACCTGTATAGTTTAACGAAAAATAGAAATAAGGAAACAAAAGGCGTCAAGAGAGCCTTTTTTGTTAGTGCATTGATGGGATTATTTATTATAGCCAATGGTGTGAATATACCATTAATTTATGGCCCTTACATAATTTCAAGCCTTCACATATTCCCCTCAGTAAGCAATAAAGCTATAGCAAATGCCTATGCTATAGGAGCAACTGCGATACTGAGTGCAGTTATGGTTGCCTCAACATTTCTTGGTTTTAAATTTATAGATATTGCTGGAAGAAGATTTTTAGCATTATTAGGATTTGCAGGTATGGCTGTATCTGATATAGTTGGTGGAATATTATACATAGAAAATTATCCAATAGGTCTATTAATGGGGCTTGCATTTTATCTCATATTTTTTGGCATAGGCGGTGGTGGAATAGCGTTTTTAATACAGGGAGAATATTTCCCAACACATAAGAGGGTCAAATTTGCAGCGCTGGCTGTTTTTGTGGAATGGATGACCAGTTTTACAGTTGATGAAATTTTTCCATATATGGACTCAGTTTTACATCTGGGGTATTCCGTTATAGTCTTTGGAATAATATCTATTATTGCCTATACAATATTTTATTTCACTATGCCAGAAACTAAAAATATAACAGTTGAAAAAATAGTAGAAATATTTGAAAATAATACATTAATAAATCTGGGAAAAATTAGAAGTTACAATAAACACGGCGAGGAACTTAAAGATAATGAAAGCATGGAGGTGGAAGAATAAAAAAGAGTTATATGTCTTTAAATTTTTATCTTATTGTAAATATAATATTTTATATATAATATTGTAAACAACACTAAAATTATATTAATGGATATCAACACTTAAATATTTAAAAATATAAAAGTTAAGTGGATATATTTAATACCTAAATATTTAGAAGATTAAAAACAATGTAAGATATTTAATAAAAATAGCTTAATTTCATTCATTATATTTTTAACTGCAAATATTTATCTAACGATTTTTATCAGATATATATTGTTTAAAGAAATTATTAAATAGAAATTAAATGTTTTATTTATATAAAAAGGTTTAAAAATATTTTGATGCCATTAATAATTTTATTTAATATTGGATTCACAAAAATCGACTATTTTCATTAAAGTTACCAATTTTGAAATAAATAAGTCTTTTAGATGAAAAATAATATATGTGTTTTGCATTATTTTAGTTATGGCAGATGAAGATAATATGGCACGGCTTGAATCTGAGGCCGCATTGATCTATTCATCACTATTTTTAGTTGTGCTTATCCTGATGCTTTATGGCATATTTGTGGGTACACTATTTAAAACCATATTTATGTCTTCCATGGGACATGTATTTATAATTATAATGCTGATTATGACGTTAATAACTGCACTTGAAATAATACATATTTATAGAATATATAAATGCATAAGATGTTATGATATACAAAGGGCCAAAAAATTGAATTCAACAATTTTCGCCATTACTGGGATGATATTTTCAGGTTTAATTACCGGTATTATATTGATACTGCTTAATGATTCACTAAAGTTAAATAATTAAAATTTATGTGTTATAAGTCTATCTTTATTTTCCCATCCTCTATTTTAACGTTATAAGATTTAAGGTCAGAGGCTTCCTTTCTTGTCATGGTTCTCACAAACCCCCCGACATTTTTTACAACCTTACCGGTTTTTAAATCAAACTGTGCATGATGCTTTGGGCATATGACAATGCCATTTTCTTTTTTACCTTTAGAAAGGTCACCGCCCATGTGCGTGCATATTGAATCTATTGAATAAATATTTCCATCCACATTTGATATTAATATTTTCTTTCCATTTACCTCAAATGCCTTTGATTCCCCAGCCTTCAATTCACTTTCATCTGCAACTTCAGTCCATGCCATTTTAATCATAACTATAAATAAATTTATATTTATAAAATTTTTTATAATATTTATTCATCGGTTGCACCATTAGCAGCCTGGTAGTCCTTTAGTTTTTGGGTATGATATCCTGTATTTGTTGCAACAAAATATATGGCAAGGCTTAATATTGCAAATATTATATAGTCATAAGGATATATTATATAATTTATGCCAAGTGAACCATAGTATGACATTATCCCAAGTATTATATTATATGATACAACCCATATTGATGCTTTTAATGCGCGATGTGCAGTTTTACCTGAAATTATGTAGAGACTAAGTGGTGTTAATATTGTAACAATTGCATAAATTGAAAAGTACATATAGAATGGTAACAGTGAAAGCGCATAAATGACTCCTATGAAGATAAAAATTATCCAGTATATAATAGAGTAAACAATTGCAGTTTTAAGTGATACACTGAATGTCCGTCTACCATATGGGCTTAAAAGGAATAATGGTAATCCCCCGCTAACTATTAAAAGCAGCAAGCTTACTATGCTCCATCCTGAAAAATAAACAAGGAGTGAGGCTATGACAAATCCTATTGGTGCCATAATGCCCAGGAAAGGTGTTTTGAATTCTCTGTGTATCTCTGGTGCAGTCTTTCTTAGGGATGTGTTTGTTATGCCTGCAGCAAGATAGGCATAAACCGTAAATGAAGAATTTATTCCAACAAGTGCATACCAGCTTGGGAACGGCAGCAAAAATAATGCACCGATAATAAATGTTATAAGTAATGATACCCAAGGTGTTCTAAATTTTGGATGCAATCTTCCGAAGATATTTGGAAAATAATCAATTTTATTCATACCGTATAATGACCTTGCGGATGAACCAACATAAACTCCAAGTGTGGACGCAGATGATATTACTGCCACTATAATTAGGAATATTGAGAATCCAACAAGGAAATAAACACCTGTTGAATTAAATGCATAATAGAATGGATTTGCAGACCATGTTGATGTCAGCAGCTGGCTCCAGTCACCAGGTGGTACTCCTGCGGCTGACCAGTTTATGGATGCAATAAAAACAATCTGAAGTAATATATATGTGGCCATTGCGGCAAGCATTGCGGAAATCATGCCAATTGGCACGGATTTCCTAGGATTCTTTGTTTCCCCAGCGTAATCAAGACCCTGCCTGAAACCCTCATATGAAAATATTACGCCTGCAGGAACCATTGCAGCAAATATGGATGAACTGCCATATGGCAAAAATCCATGTGGCATATTAAAGAAGTTTTTTGGGTGGAATATAAATGCCGCAATCATTATTATTGTTAATATAATAGCTGCCATTTTAAACCATGTCATTACAGCATTGGATTTACCAAAAACATTTACACCTATATACTGTATTAATATAAATATGCCAAGTAACGCCAGTGCAAAAATAACACCAAGCGGGGTTAACAGGGAAATAGATGAATTATAAAGATCCGGAACATAACTGCTGATAAAACTTGTTAGTGCGGCGGCCTCAACAGGAGGCGTGGCTATGGCTCCAATTGTATAGGCCCAGCCAAGGTAAAAATTGCTTACAGGGCCATGGGAAAATTCATTGAATCTTACAAGCGAGCCGGTATATGGAAACATTGTACCAAGCTCACTGAATACCAGGGCAAGGACAATAAAAAAGAGTCCTGCAACAACCCATGTTATTATGGATGCAGGACCTGCATATGCTGGGCCGGCAAGTACTCCAAGCAACCAGCCTGATCCAACCATGCCAGTGAAACTTATTAAAAATATATCAACGGATGATAGCGATTTTCGTAATTTGGGTGCATTTTTCATATTAGAATTCATTATTGGTTAACTCTCCATGATATTTATATTTTTTTTGAAGCGTGCTATGGATAAAAAGTTTTTAGCATATCATCAACCGACTCTCTTTTTTTAATAAGCCTTAAATTTCCATCTAAAATAATGGCCTCGGCAGGTCTGGCCAGAAGATTATAGTTGGATGCCATGGACATTATATATGCACCTGCATTGGAAATTATAACAATATCACCGTCATTTACACTGGGAATTTTTATGTTCCTTGCAATATAATCAGTGTTTTCACATGCCTGCCCAACAATATCTGCACTGATTAATTTGCCATCGCCGCATTTTCCGGCAATGTATATTTTATGGTATGCACCATATAAGGGTATTCTTATAAGTGTGTTCATGCTTGCATCAGTGCCTATTATTGTATGCCCATAATTTTTTATTGATGTTATTCTTGAAATTAATACAGCGGAATCCGCAATTATATAGCGGCCGGGCTCTATAATAAGGTCTGAATTATTAAATATACCATTAAAATTCTCAAAATTTTCCAAAATATATCCAGCAGTTGCTTTTATATCAAAATCTGGATCATTATCACGGTATGGCACACCAAAACCACCGCCAAGGTCAAGATAATCAAATGAAATATCAAGTTTTTTTGAAATATTCGCTGCAATATTAAAAAAAAGTCTACTGGATTCCTTAAAAAATTTGGCTGAGAGAACGTTGGAACCGGTCATCATATGTATGCCAAATCTTTTTGCCCCGTGATCCCGGGCATATTTATATGATTTTAATGCCTCATCGTATGATATGCCAAATTTTACATTTTCACCGGCGGTTGTTATCTCCTTAAATTCTCCCATCCCAATCCCTGGATTGATTCTAAATGAGACAAATTCCGGATTTAAATCCTGCACCAGTTTATACTGGCCAAGATGGTCATAATTTATTTTAATGCCATTATTTATTAAAAAGGCCAGACCTTCCCTATCAAGATTATTTGGGGTTGACACAACATCATTATTATTAAATCCCAGTTTTAATGCAAGCATGGCCTCATTTTGATTTGCTGCATCGATGCCACAGCCAAGGCTTTTTAACAAATTTAAAATGTATGGATTATAATTAGCCTTCATGGCAAAATGTATTGAAATATTATATGGCATAAAAGCATTTATTATTCTTTTAACATTTTCTCTTATTCTTTTTTCTGAATAAAGTATTAACGGTGTTCCAAAATCATTAACAGCATTATAAATATTAATACCGGAAAACTCTGTGCAGTTTTTTTCCAAACTAAAATCTGAATAAAGCATTATAACCAGTATTTTATCTCTTTAATTATTTTTTTGCATATAATTATGTTTTTAATATCATTTTTTCTGATACATTTAATAGCAAATATAATTTATGATAAAATTATACATTAAAACTGGTGATTTTTATGACATACATGTTTGATAATATTAAGGCCTTTGACGATGCATATGAAATAATCAAAAATAATATAAGAAAAATAAATGATTTTGAGTACGTATCTGTATATGATGCCTTTGGAAGGATATGCCATGATGACATATACAGTGTAAATAATCTACCATTATTTTCAAGGTCACAGGTTGATGGTTATGCAGTAATAACATCTGACCTACAGAATGCAGACCGGGAGCACCCAGTAACACTTGAGCTTGCAGGTCAAACATATATCGGCAACCCGCCTGTAAATCATCCCGGAAATGGTAAATGCATGAAGGTCCCAACCGGAGCGGCAATACCAGTGGGCGCTGATGCCATGGTTCCCTTTGAGGATGCAGCAATAAATGGTAATATGGTAACTTTTAATGCACCCGTGGATAAATTTAATGAGATTTCTAATGCGGGACTGGATGTTATGAGGGGTGAGAGGCTTGCAGAAAAATTTAAGATGCTTGATGAACGGGATATTTCTGTAATAGCTGCAACAGGCCAGAATGTTATAAAGGTGTTCCGAAAAATAAACATAGGGATAATACCAACTGGAGATGAACTTATTAGACCTGGAGAAAATTATGTTGAGGGGAAAATTTTTGAATCCAATTCACTTGCAATTTATCAGGCATTAAAAAAATATAATTCATTTAACGTTAAAATTTATGATATTGTCAGGGATTCATATGAAGAACTTAAAAAGGTAATTAATGCATCAGTTACAGAAAATGATGTAACCATTACCATTGGAAGCACATCTGCAGGTGAAATGGACTATGTTTATAAAATTATAGGTGAATACAAGCCCGGAATTTTATTTCATGGCGTTAGGGTAAAGCCAGGAAAACCGGTTTTATTTGCCAAGGCAGGTGAAAGGGATATTTTTGGTCTGCCGGGATTTCCCGTCTCGTCCATAATGCTTCTTTATACAATGGTGCTGCCAAACATATTTTCAATGGTTAATTATAATTTTAAAAATTATAGCGTTAATGCCATTGCAGGAGAACCATTTGATCTTCATAGGGGAAATACAGATATATTACTTTTAAAACTGGTGAGACATAAGGGCTCATATTTTGCATACCAGGTCAGGGGCAATTCAGGGTCAATATCAAGAATAATGAGGGCAAATGGTTTTTCCACACATAATTCGGTTACCGGCACATTGCAGAAGGGAGATGGGATAAATGTAAATTTATTTGACCCGCACATACCTGAAATACTTATTGCAGGGCAGTATCTTCCAGATATGGAATTTATGCCATATGACTTAAAAATAAATTCAATCTTTGCTGAATTTACATACAATGATATAAGGGAATCAATGCTGAATAATGAGGCGGATGTGTATATTTCAAATTATAATGAGGACCTTTATAATGAAAATTATGATAAAATTACATTTTTAAAGAATTACGGTCTTTATTTTAATAAAAAGGATTATAAATATCTGGCTGTGCTTTATAAGGACTCTGGATTGTTTAATATATGCCATGATTACATTGAGGGCTCAAATATTATATTACTGGATAGGCCAGGGATGATACCGGACTATGTTTTTAATAAGAGATGCGATGCCGGAATTTCATACTCAGATTACTCTGAGATGTACAAAATACCATTTGAACCGCTGGGCAGGATAAGGTTTAATGTATATATAAATAAGACAGGCAACTATTATAAAATTCTTTTTGATTTTTTTAATTCAATTAAGGATAAAAATTAAATTTTTTATTTCATTTTAAAATATATTTACCCAGATTTGTGCTGGCAAATGGAAATATCAGAAAAAGAAAAATATTTTGCTCATCTCCATCAGGCAGTTCTCCAAGTATTTCTGTTATTTTTTCTGCCAGGATTTTGGCATTTTCATTTGAAAGGGACCCAAAGGTTGTTAGTATACTGTCAAAATTATTTTTAATATTTGTTATATCTTCATCAGTATAGGAATCTATTTCCACGGCAAGCACATTTAATAAAAGCGCCTGGGCCATAAAAAATGACTTTAGCATATCCTTAATTTCTTTATTTCCTAGCCTTAAAAGTTCTTCCACCATAATTTTTTGTGATACATTAAAAGCCTCTGTGTTTAATCTGTAATATTTTTCAACATAATTTTTTTTTACAATTACCTCCGGTGGCAGAACAAGATTTTCCTTTAGCATTTCTGAAATATTCTGATATAAATTTGACCTTGTTGTATTAATGTATCTGGCCATTTGTGTTACTGTCATTTTTTGATATTTAATAAGCAGCGTGATAATTTTTGTTTTAATTTCGCTCCTGAATGTATTTAATAGTTTATTGTACATAAACATAAATTTATATATAAGATATAAATTTACGTATAAGGATAATTTATATGTTACAAAATGATTTTTATCAAATTAATTATAAAAATTACATAAAATACCTAATTTCAAGAAATATTTCAAGATATTCAAATATAGCCTATTATATATATTTCATGTGGGAAATAGTTGATGAATATAAATCTATTTTTCTTGTTAGCCTTATACCTGCCTTCTCCTTTCTTGGATATATTATAATATCACTTCCAGAGGGACACATAATTGATAAATATGACAGAAAAAAAATTTTTATAATAACCAACATTTTAATGGTCTTTGTTTATTTATTGCTTTTAATCAATAAATCATTATTTTTTATATACGCTGTGGATTTCCTTTCATCACTCTTAATGTGGGTAATATCCGATGATTTTCGCGGTATCACAAAGGAGATAATTCCAGAAAATAGCATGGTAAAGGCGCAATCTCTTGATCAAACATCCTCAGGGCTGTTTACACTTGCCGGAACACTGTCCGGTGGTTTTTTCATATTTTTAGAAAGGCGCTATTTTTATTTATTCCTCATTGTTATTTCAGTTGTGGCTGTAATCATGATTTTGGGGAATCACCCTGCAAAAATATACAGTAATATTTCCATAAGTAATGGTTTTAATTACACCTTTAAGATCATTAAAAGTATTATTCCATTTCTATTATTTACAATGCTTTTAAATGGACTATTTGTTTCACTTGATGTATTTTCCTCAGCACTAATATATATAATATTGAGGGCACCTCCCATATATTATACTTTTTTCATAGCCGGCTTTCCCATGGGAATGCTTATTGGTGGAATAATTGCAATGAAAAAATTTACTGAAAAATCCGGTTTGCTTAAATTATTTGTTTTTGGCATAGGGGCAATATTTATTTTTATTGCATTAAACAGAATAGCAATACTTGACTCTGTTTTGGCAGTATTTCTTGGTATTATAATAGCATTTTTAAACGTCTATATTGAAACATTAATAATAAACAGTGTTCCAAATAGCATAACAGGAAAATTTAATTCCATAACAACTGTATTTTCCGGCGGTTCATCACCGGTAATGGCCGTTATTTTTGGTATTTTATCCGAATTTATTTTCTTTCCCTATATTATAATAATAACAGGTTTAATAATGATGGCATCCTCGTTCATGGTTAACAGAATATTCAACGGTTTTAAGGATAGAATGGATGGTATGAAAATCATTTATCCGGAATTGTTCAGGAATTAAAAAATATTTAACAAAATAATAAATGCAAAACCATAATTTATTAACATGTTTTTTATAATATGGTTAATGGCAGAGGACTTAATAGAGATCATATTAACGGCTGAAAAACCATCATGTGGTGTTTTAAAAAAACTTTCAACTGTTAATTTAAATGCAAGAATATTTCAGATAAATCCGGGAATAGACTGTACAAACCACCTAATGGGCATTGACCAGTATTCCAAAAATATGGAAAAACTTAGGGACGATAACATAACTGTTTATAAAAATCAAAAGGATAAAACATGGATGGAAACGCGAAGCTGCGAAATCTGCAGGTCATCTGCAGTTTCTGGTGCAATAATAATATCCGTAAGAATTTTTGAAAATCAGAAGGTGCAGTATAAAATATTATTAAAAAATAAGAATGCATTAAAAAAACTTTTGGAGAATGTAACTGGAATAAAATATAACTATTATATTACTGACAAACATTTGCCTGGTGAATTAACATTACGGCAAAAGGAGATATTATACACCGCATATTCAAAGGGATATTTTGATTTTAACAGAAAGATAGACCTTAATGGTATAGCCCAGGAATTGGGGGTAAGCAAAAAATCAGTGCAGTCCACATTAAGAAGGGGGATGAGAAAAATTATTGAGGAATATATCTTCAATAATTTGTAATTTAGTATCACATATGATATGCACGCTTTTAATATAATAAAATAATAAATTAATTGATATAAATGGGATACGAATTTAAATGCAAGGATATAGGAATGGATTGCGGATTTGACGTAAAGGCAGATTCCATAGAGGAATTAATACCTGTAATACAGGCACATGCTAAAAATGCACATGGAATAAATGAAATAACCCCAGAACTTTTCAACAAGGTCAAATCTGCAATAAAAGAATATTAAAAATTTTAAAAAG
>NZ_LKBG01000246.1 GCF_001402945.1 Acidiplasma aeolicum | reverse complement strand
TTATATAACCGATGCATTGTATGTTATGGGATTTGACACAATTTATGCCAATTTTTTAAGGTAAAGTCAGAAAAAAGTCGTTTTTAGCCCTATTGTTTTTTATATGGTTAAATAACAGCGCCCAGGCCCCATAAATTTCACCTACTTTTTTATCAAAATATTTATATCGTTGAAAGTAATACAATGTATACCAATAAAACATGCACCTATTAATGTAATATTAATAGGGAAGGGCGAGGTTATTTTATAACCAATGATACCGGATAATACAAGCAAGATAGATTGTGTATCAAAACTGCTTGGGGGATGGTTTGGTTTGAGTACCGATGAAGGACGTGCCAAGCTGCGATAAGCCTTGGGGAGGCGCATGGAGCCATAGATCCAAGGATCTCCGAATGGGACTTCCTGTATTTTCACTCCGAAAGGAGAGGGAACCCCGGGAATTGAAACATCTTAGTACCGGGAGGAAAAGAAATCAATCGAGATACCGTGAGTAAAGGCGATCGAAAGCGGTAAAGGGCAAACCGAATCTTCTCTGAAAAGAGAAAGAGATGTGGA
This sequence comes from Acidiplasma aeolicum, assembly GCF_001402945.1. Lineage (GTDB taxonomy): Archaea > Thermoplasmatota > Thermoplasmata > Thermoplasmatales > Thermoplasmataceae > Acidiplasma > Acidiplasma aeolicum. Next base: position 10,428 of record NZ_LKBG01000246.1, on the reverse strand, counting down.
GTATGGACCTTTCCCAATGCCTACTCTAAGAATTTTAAAAAGCTGGAAAGCTTTGCCATAGAGGGTGATAGCCCCGTGAAAGTAATTAGAGAAGCTATGAGGAAAGGTATCCTGAGTACCATGCGTCGTTATTCGCGTGGGAATGCGGGTGGCATAAACATCCAACCCTAAATATAACTCAAGTCCGATAGCAAAGAAGTACCGTGAGGGAAAACTGAAAAGCAACCCGGAAGGGCTGTGAAAAGAGCCTGAAACCAAGCAGTGAAAACTTTATAGGGCATAAAAGGAATGATCTCGAAAGAGTGACCAGTGTTCTATAGTCCGTGTTGAAGAACGGGCCAGGGAGTTGCGATGGCTGGCAAGGTTAATTCTAAAAGAAGAAACCGTAGCGAAAGCGATTACTCGCACCGTAAGGGAGGAGTAGCGTAACAAATGCGTTTAGTCAGCTGTGGCAGACCCGAAGCCGCTCGATCTATACCTGAGCAGGTTGAAGCTTAGCGAAAGCTAGGTGGAGGACCGAACCAGTTCTGATGTGCAAATCGTTTGGATGACTTGGGTATAGGGGTTAAAGGCTAATCTAGAGTGGCAATAGCGGGTTCCCCCCAATACTACCCGCAGGTAGACCTCAGCGGAGATATCTTGTGAGGTAGAGCGACCGATTGGGTGGTTAGCAACCGAAAGGTTGCGCCACCTTGTCAAACTCCGAACTTGCAAGAATCGTAGATGCTGGGTGCTAGTGCATAGGGATAAGCTTTATGCACGTGACGGAAACAACCGAGACTAATGTTAAGGTCTCTAAAATTGACTAAGTGCGATTTAAAGAGGTTTATGACCCAAGACAGTGGGGAGGTTAGCTTAGAAGCAGCTATCCTTTAAAGAGTGCGTAACAGCTCACTCACCGAGGTTATATGCCTCCAAGATGGACGAGGCTAAAGTCAATTACCGATACATTAGACCACCGAAAGGTGATGTGGTAGGGGGGCGTGCTGTATGGATAGAAGTATCTTCGAGAGGAGGTATGGACCGTACAGTATCGTGGATCCTGGTAAAAGTAGCAGAATAGAGTGGTGAAAATCCACTCCGCCGAAAGGGCAAAGGTTCCTTGGCAATGTTCGTCAGCCGAGGGTTAGCCGATCCTAAGGTCACCCCTAACAGGAAGTGATCGAAAGGGAAACTGGTTAATATTCCAGTGCCTCAGGTGTTTTGCCATATATGTTAGCTTTGGGATAGCAGAAGTGTGCCTGTCTACACATTGGCATTAATAAGCGGATGGAGAGTTGTAATGACGAGAAGTCCGTGAAAAAATGTCGGTTCCCTTATGGGAATTTCTGCAAGTCCCGGAGTCCATGAAAAACTTATATGGGTCAAGCCTGAGTTCGTACCAAGAACCGACACAGGTGCCCCTAGATGAGAAGTCTAAGGCGTTTGGGAATAATGGATGTGAGGGAACTCGGCCAAATAGTCCCGTATCTTAGGTAGAAGGGATGCCTATCCAGAAAGAGGATAGGTCGCAGTGGCAAGGGGACCCCGACTGTTTACCAAAAACACAGACCACTGCTAGTTCGTAAGGATGTGTATAGTGGTCGAAACCTGCCCAGTGTTGGTACCTGAAAGCTCCGTTCAAGGAGAAGAAGGGCCAATAAACGGCGGGGGTAACTATGACCCTCTCAAGGTAGCGTAATACCTAGCCGCTTAATTGGCGGCTCGCATGAAGGTTCAACGAGAGTCCCACTGTCCCCACATTCAGCCCCGTGAAATTAATGTACTGGTGCACAATCCAGTCTCTCCCACATGAAAGCGAAGTCCCCGTGGAGCTTTACTGCAGCCTGTAGCTGTGACGCGACTCTCAATGCGTAGGGTAGGAAGGAGTCTTAGAAGTTCCGGTTGTGGCCGGAATGGAGACGACGATGAAACACTTCCCTTTGAAAGTTGCGTCACTAACCTTAAAAAAGGGACAACTATTGGTAGGCAGTTTGGGTGGGGCGCCACGCCTCTAACAAGACAACAGAGGCCTCCAAAGATTAGCTCAGGAGGGTCAGAAATCCTCCGTAGAGTATAAAGGCAAAAGCTAGTTTGACTGTGTTCCAGCCAATAGGGAACGCAGATGCGAAAGCAGGGCTTAGCGAACCACCTTGTCCCCTCTTTATGAGGGCAGGTGATAAGAGAGAAGTTACCCCAGGGATAACTGAGTTGTCCTCGGCAAGAGTACACATCGACCCGAGGGTTTGCTACTTCGATGTCGTCTGTTCCTATCCTGGTGCTGCATAAGACACCAAGGGTGGGGCTGTTCGCCCATTAAAAGGGATCCTGAGATGGGTTCACTACGTCGCGAGACAGTAGGGTTGCTTCTCTGTGGGAGTGCACAACGTCTGAAGGGAAGGAGCCTTTAGTACGAGAGGAACGGGGGTTCGTGGCCTCTAGTTTATCGGTTGTCCGACAGGGCAGTTGCCGAGTAGCCACGCCATACGCGAATAAAAGCTGAAAGCATCTAAGCTTGAAGTCGCCCCTGAAAATAGACGTTGTTTGAGACCACTCTTAAAAGAAGAGGTTGATAGAGCCGGGATATAAGTATCAAGCTTTTGCGAGATATTAAGTCCACGGCCACTAATAGGTCGAAAACACAATCTATGCTAATTGATTATCCGGTATACCCGCCATTTATTATTGGTCTTTATTTTTTAAAATTTTAATTAATACACTTAATTTATATTTAAATTAAATTTTGTTTTAACGTCATTTAAATATGGAAATGATGGAAATGCACCGTACTCTGTCACAGATAGTGCTGCCGCCATATTTGCTATTTCAATACTTTTATTTACATCAGATGTTTTTGTTAACATTGCAGCAAATGCACCGTTGAAGCAGTCTCCAGCACCTGTTGTATCCCTTGCATTAACGGTGCTCGGCTTAAAATATCTTATTTCATTTCCATTATTTAACAATGAACCATATGACCCGAGCTTTATTATTATGTTTGTTTGATATTTCTTGTATAATATTTCAGAGGCCTTAAATGCATCCTCCCTGGAATTTATATGCATACCTGATAGCTTTGATGCCTCAACCTCATTTGGTGTTATATAATCACTCCCTGAAAGAACAAAATCGTTTATCTCATTAATAGGGCTTGGATCTGTTATTATTAAATTATTACGACCATATGTTTTAATTACATACTCAATTGTATCCATTGGTATCTCCTGCTGAAGCATTATTATTGAATTATCTATTTTAATATCCTTTAAATCTTCCTCCCTTAAATCATTGTTTGCACCGGAAAATACAGATATCATATTTTTTCCATTTTTATCAACATTTATAAATGCCATTCCGGTTTTCTGGCCATACATTATAATTGAATTAAGATTTTCCTTACCTATAAAATCCTTAATAAGGCTGCCAAAATAGTCATTGCCTATTTTTCCAATGAGTGTTGTATTGGCACCCATGCGTGCAGATGAAATTGCCTGATTTGCACCCTTCCCACCCGGATAAACATAAAAACTGCCAGCCTTAATTGTCTCTCCTGGCTCAGGAAGGTGATCAGACAGCATCAAAATGTCAACATTTATACTACCTATAACGAATACCCTGTTCATCTTTCTAAATAATTAATATAAATAAATGCTTTATTATATACTATAATAAAACCCATTTTAGGAATAAAAAGAAAATATTTTTACTTACACTATATATACCCCATAAATGTATGATGAAACATGTGTCTTTTGCAGGGAAATCATTAGAAACGGTAAGGCTGCCTTTGTTTATGAGGATGAATATGTTCTTGCATTTATGGACAATGCACCAATTGAGGAGGGGCATGTTTTGGTAATTCCAAGGGAACATTATGAGAATATTTTTGATATAGATAAAGAGATATATATAAAAATACAATTAACTGTAAAGAAAATAGCAATAGCAATAAAAAATGCATTGAAATGTGATGGTATAAACATAGGTCAGAATAATGGCAGGGTTGCCAATCAGGTTGTAATGCATTACCATACACACATAATACCAAGGTATTACAGAAAGCGTATAAACTGGGAGAGGGAGGTAGTGGACATGGCGGATCTGGAGATAATAGCAGAGAAAATAAGATCCGCCCTAAAGGAGGTAAAAATATGAAAAGTTTAGAGGAATTATATAAAAGGGCCATAGAATTAAAGAATAAGGGCATGTCCGATAAGGAAATCTCAACAGAATTGCATTTATCGGTTAATACAATATCATGGTTGCTCAGTAAAAACATTGGAGAGACCAAGATACAGGATGTTAAAATTGGATGGCGCAGCATAGGTGTTTACGGAAGCAGAATAGGCCATATAGCCGAAATAATGGCCGATATAATAAGTGAGGAGATTAACATAGATGATTTAGACTCAGTGCTTGGTATCACAATTAATGGCATCCCATTTGCAACATTTGTTTCAGACATTCTTGGAAAGGAATTAATGGTTTACAGGCCGCATCCATCCGGCAAGGAGGGTTTATTCAGCAGCAATTTCGCCGGTGTTAAGGGCAAAAAAATTGTTGTAATAGATGATGTTATAAGCACCGGGGAAACAATGAAAAATACAATAAACGATATAAAAAATCAGGGTGGCCAGGTGCTTTTATGCGTGGTTCTTGTCTCAAAGCTAAATATTGATGAAATCTCAGGAACAAGAATAAGGTCAGTAATAAGAACTACAATGGTGGGATAAAATTGTACTGGGCAGACTCAGTTGTTAGCAATTTAACCGGAGATCAGCTGGTATCAACAGGTATTTCCCCCTCGGGCCCAATACACGTTGGAAACATGAGGGAAATAATAACCGGGGATATTTTATATAAAGCATCACTGGACAGGGGCCTGAAATCAAGGTTTATATATTTATGCGATGACCTTGATCCCCTGAGAAAGGTTTATCCATTTCTTGATTCATCCTATGCAAAGTATGTTGGGGTTCCATTAAGCTATATACCATCACCTGATGGAAATGGAAAGTATTCAGATTATTTCCTTAAACCCTTCCTTGAAACACTGCAGAAAATTAATGTTAATGTTGAGGTCATAAGCACTACAGGCCTTTATAAGACAGGAAAGCTTGCAGATGCCATAGATACTGCCATAAAAAACAGGGAAACTATAAGAAAAATAATGCATGAAATAGCAGGTTATGACCTTGATGAATCATGGTATCCATATGAGCCCAGATGTTCAAAATGTGGAAAAATAAACTCATCACACGTTATTTCCTACGAATATCCATATGTCCATTATAAATGCGAGTACTGTGGAAATGAGGGCACATCAGATATACGGACAGACGATGGCAAAATGCCATGGCGCGTTGAATGGCCTGCAAAATGGTACTCACTTGGTGTAACAATAGAGCCTTTTGGCAAGGATCATGCTGCAGCAGGCGGATCATACGATACAGGAAAGGAGATCGCCAGGCAGGTATTTCATATTAATCCACCTGTACCACTTATGTATGAACGCATACTATTAAAGGGCGTTGGGGTCATGCACTCATCCACCGGAATATCAATACCAGCCTCTGAGGTCGTAAAATTCGCTCCTCCTGAGATACTAAGATTTTTAATAGCCAAAAATGACCCCTCAAGGCACATAGATTTTGATCCCGGCCTTGGCCTCTTAAATCTCATAGACGATTATGAAAAAATAGAGAATGCCTATTTTGGTCTTGAAAAACCAAACAATGAGAATTACAAAAGGATATATGAAATGTCTAGAATTAAGATTTTAAACGCACCTGAGAAAATTAACTTCAGGCATATAGTTAACCTAATACAGATATATAAGGACGATACAAGCCTTCTTGAGGCACTCAGGCGCAGCGGTTATAATAAAGAATATATCGATCAGGCCCTGCGCGATGAAATAGAAACAGCAAAATACTGGCTGGATAAATACGCACCTGATAATATAAAATTTTCACTATCCACTAAACATATTGACCTTTCAGAAAAGGAAAAAACAATACTTTCTGAGTTTCTAAACAGTGTTTCTGGAATTGAATGGACATCTGAAAATATACACAATGTAATATACGATATTATAGGAAGAAATAAAATACCGCCCAAGGATGGCTTTTCACTGTTTTACCGTGTCTTTATAGATCGCGAGCGCGGTCCAAGGCTTGGTTATTTTCTTGCCAATCTTGACAGAAACTATGTTATATCTAGAATAAAAGACCTTTTGTGATTTTATTATAATAATTAAGAATATTTATTAATTCATTATGATTTTATGGCCAATGATAGTTATAAACCCTGATCCACTTGATTTATCATATGTGCCTGACCGAATGTTCTTCAGGGATGATCATATAAAAGCAATAACATCAGCATTAATACAGCCATCAAAAAGTAAAATATCCACAAACATGGTGATTTATGGCCCATCAGGAACTGGAAAAACATCAACAATAAAATTTATAATGAAATCCACTCCGTCATTAATCTATGAAAATGCTGCATCCTACCAGAATGTCAGGCAGCTGCTTGAGCACGTTCTGTTGAGGCTTGGTAGGCCAACAGCATATAAGGGTATGTCATATAATGATATATTTTACCTTATGAAATCATCCAGCTATGCCAGTAATGGTATTATACTCGCAATAGACGAGGCATCCGGCCTCATTAGAAATGATCGTGATGGCATATACAACCTTTTAAGATCAAAGGAAATTTATAATATAAATCTTAGCATAATTATTATATCCATGGAAAACCCAGTATTATACCTTGAGAGGCGCTATGGTACGGTTATTGAGCTCCCATTCAATAAATATACAAAACCTGAGATATTAGACATTATAAGGGATAGATCAGTTAAATCCCTAGTTCCCGGGTCATGCAGCATTGAAATACTTGATTTTATCTCTGAAATTTCATCGAAATTTGGAAGTGCAAGATATGCAATTGAGCTTCTTCAGAAGGCAGCATATATGGCAGAATACAGATCCTCAACAATAATAAGTGCGGACGACGTTCGTTTTGCGGTATCAATAATAAATCCATATATTACAGAGAGCAGGCTTTCCATGCTTGGAAAAAAGGATTTAATTGTTTTATTATCAATATGCAACCTTCTTGAGAAATCGCAGTTTACAAACATAGAAAGAATTAAAAAGGAAACTGCGGTTAACAGTGAAATATACAATATTAAGATAGGCAAATCAATAATTTACAGTATAATTAAAAAACTGGAAGAACTTGATATTATTTCATCAAGGCTGGTAAGCCATGGCAATAAATCAGGCGTTGTTAAGAATATTACAGTGACTGATGCACCTGTATCAATGCTTTCAAAAAAAATTGAGGATCTACTTTCCAGAATTTAAAAGTATAAAATCAATCGGTTTAAATGATCTTATAAGCATCCTTTTATAATAATCCCTGTCAATGTTTTCTGCATCCGGTCTTATTATACCGTGCCTTTTATCAATAATTATTCCATCAACCGACATGCCCGGGTAAATATTAATATGGCCATCAAGATATTTCATAAGGTAATATGTTCCATTTCTTACTTTGTATTCATTAATATGCCTGCTTATGGTAAATTTTATTTTAAAGTCATCAACTTTAAAACTGCTAATTTTATTTAAATAATACCTTTTAATTTTATCGATTTTTTCCCTTCTAAAACTTATTTGTTCAAAATCGCATTTAATTTCATTTAATGCATTTTCCTGAAATTTTTTTATAAACTCTGGTATATTTTTCCTTCTCATCTCTATGCCCCTTACCTTAAATGTGCCATCATATTTATAACCAATATAGCTGTTTGCCGATCCAATGCCATTATTCTTTGGCAAAAATGCTATCCATTTATAATGTGAATCTATAACTATTGGTATTCTTGTCCTCTCATAGATTTCATTGATGGTCTTTTGTATGTCCCCATCTCCATAAATCCACATAGAATCCACAACACCGTGTATAAAATTAAATCCATTTTTTTCAGCAATTCTAATGGAATTCATAATTATACTGCGCCCAATTGATGTTATTTTTTCATGAACATCTATCCTTCCAAATTTTGCATTTTTATATCCAGTGTATCCAAACGAATTTAAAAGTAGAGATTTTAAGGCCATATCCCTTTTCATATATATATCTGACCTTTCCCTTATGCCTTTATAAAACAACCTTGTTTCAAGCAATCTTCTTAGAAACATTGCCAGATGCCCCATGCCAGCTGAAGAAAGATTTTCCGGAGATAAATTATAATTTACCATTATACTAGGATACATGGAGGAAAAGTCAATTTCATAAACATTTTTATAAATTCCAGGGTCAGGTGTAAAAACAATACCACCAGAATCAGCCTCAAAAAATTCACCCGGTGTTTTTGGTTTTTCATAATCAGTCTTCCTGAACGGTATAAGGATTTTCCTTTGCAACGCCTCCTTTTCCTCTATAGATGAAACAACAGTTCCAGGAGTTACCACCGATACTGTTTCAGGCGGAAGCAGGGACAGTCTGGAAAGTTCTACTATTCCTGTTATCCCAGATTCCTGAAATATAAACGAATTTGAATCTATGCATATCTTATTATTTATTGAGATTGTTTTTGGCATGTATGAGTGCCTGCCATACGATTCAAAACTTCTGGCCCTGTGGGTCTTATATTCAATAGCGTAGCCATGCTTAAACATGTTATTTAATAATATTGAGAATTCCCCATAATAGTTGTTATAGATTATTATTAAACCATCATCTATGGCATTGTATAACTCCTCGTATATGTTTTTTTCGTATTTTTTCCCATTTATTGTAATATAGGATACATCATTATTTTTGATAAAGGCATAAATTTCAGCAGTTTTGATATCCGGATCATAATCGTATAAGGATCTTATTTTAAAAAACGATAGCCTGTTTAACGCCATAAACCTTAAAACAGGATTTATATCAGCATTGTATATTTTAATTTTATACCCAAAGGAATTCTCTATTTTTTTCGCAATATAATTAATCTGTGATGGCCTCATGAATATTTTGATTCCATCTAAATATCCATATATGTCCCGCATTTTTGTATGCTCATAAACAAGGTTTGAAAAGTCAAGGCTCCTCTCAAGCATGGACATATCATAATAATTGCCTGAAACAAAAATCCATGAATGATTTTTTATCTGTCTTTTTGTAATTTTATTTCCTGAAAGATACCAGAGATTTATGTAATCAGAACCAGTGGCGTTTACTATTATCTCCATTTTCAACCGCCTCTTTATAAATCTCAATCAAAATGGAGAAAAAAAATTGGTCTCTGTTCTCTATCTCATTTGAATGCTTTTCTGCGAATGATAGTATTTTCTTCAATACTATTATATCCTCACGCCTCATATGGCCGGACATTAACAATATATCATTCTCAAGGTATTTTATATATTCTCTTGATGACATTGTATTCCTTCCCATTATTGGATCATCTCACAGTTTAGTGTTTCAGGGCCAGCAAGGTTGATAACAATGTCATTACCATAAGCAACCATTCTTCTAATAAGATCAGAAACCACTGAAAGCTCCATTGTATCCCATGATTCCAGGGTTATGGTTGATATTACAATTAAAAAAGATCCCTCATGGCTGTTTATAAGTATATTCTCAAGCTGGTATGGTGTTAATATTCTCTGTATTTTTACATCATAATTTAAAACGGTTTTATCAAGAATAATCCCATCGGAAATAAGTATTTTTCCAATTTTATATCTGCTTAGCAGTGAGTTTATACTGCTCCTATCTGTTTTTATTATCCTTAAAAAACCCATACATTTTAATATAAATCCAGCAAAAAAATATTTTTATAACTATTAAAAAATGAGAAAATGAGTTATTTAATATACGCCTTTTTAATGATAACGTCCTGCAGTGGTCTGTCATTTCTGTCTGTTTTAACCCTGCTTATCTTATCAACAACATCCATACCCTTTACAACCCTTCCAAATACTGGATGCATTTTATCCAGATAATTGTTATTTACTGTGTTTATAAAAAACTGGCTTCCCCCTGTGTTTGGCCCCGCATTTGCCATTGCAATTGTTCCCCTATCGTTTCTATTATTTTTTGTGAATTCATCCTTTATTGTATAGCCTGGACCACCCATTCCAGTTCCTGTGGGGTCGCCACCCTGAATCATAAAATCTGCTATTACCCTGTGAAAAATGGTGTTGTTATAAAATCCCTTCTCAACAAGTTTTTTAAAATTGCCTGCTGTTATGGGCATATCATTATCAAATAGTTCTATTTCTATATCACCCATTGTTGTACTTAATATTACATTTGTCATGCTTCATAATAATGTATGGAATAATATACTTTTTTATTTAAATTACCGGATATCCATAATAGTAATAATCTATTAATAGTGATATCAAATATTAATATAAAAATAAAAAATTA
>NZ_LKBG01000245.1 GCF_001402945.1 Acidiplasma aeolicum | reverse complement strand
TTGTATATCATGGTGTTGCCAATGCAGATACAATAGCGGATACTGCAGGAATACCCAGAACATCAGCATACAAGGTTATGGAATCTCTTGTGGAAAAGGGCTTTGCAAAGGAAACGGAGGGCAGGCCGAGGATGTTCAAGCCCGAGGAAATGGACAAAATTAAGGATAATTTTATTTCAAAGGTAAACAACCTATTTGAGAGGCTTAAGGAGCTTCAGGACGTTTTGCCGTCCAAGGGTGACCCACAGCTTGTTTATACAATATATGGAAGATCAAAGGTCATGGCAAAAATGGCAGAAATGTTTGATCTATCAGAAAGGGAAATTTTGATTGCAACACCAAGAATAAAGGAAATAAGAACGGAATTAAAGAAAAACATAGACAACGCAATAAAGCGCGGGGTTCATGTCATATTTATCACACCACCTAATAAAAGGGTTCCGCCAAATACAGAGGTTTATAGAAAGGAGGGGCTTATAGCAACTGATGTGGCAAGTGATGAATCAAGGGCAATGCTGGCCGGGGCTGATCTGGACGCCTGTGGTTACACAGATAATCCCATACTTTCTTTGCATGTCCTTCAGTTTATACACATGATGATAAACAATGATGAATATAAAATCTGAATTTATAAAAAATGAAAAAATCATTGGTGGCCACGTTTCAATATCCGGTGGAATATACATGGCACCTGAAAGGGCATCACAATTCTGTTTCTCTGCCTTTCAGATATTTGTTAAAAATGGAAGGCAGTGGAACACAAATAATAATTTAGATAATAAAGATATCCTTCAATTTAGGGAAAACGTTAAGAGATTTGATATTAAAAACACGGTTGCACATGCAACATATTTAATTAATTTGGGCAGTCAGAATCCAGAGGTTGTTGAAAAATCTAAATTAGACATAAAAAACGAGGTAAAAATGTGCAATGACCTTGGTATAAACTATCTTGTAATACATCCCGGTTCGGCGGAAAACCATAATAATGCCATTCATAACATAATGGACTTTTTAAATTCACTCGATACAGGCGATACATCCATATTAATTGAAAACTCTTCAGGTAAGGGAAATACATTACCCGGCAGCATTGATGAAATGGCATCAATGATGGACATGGCAAAAAACAGGATTTATTTATGCCTTGATGTATGCCATTTTTATGCCTATGGTTATGATATAACTAAAAATTATAATGATGTGATGTCCACCCTTAACGATAAAGTTGGTTACAGTAAAATTAAAACCATACACCTTAACGATTCAAAATATAAGCTTGGTGAAAAGGGAGACCGGCATGAAAATATCGGTTACGGTTACATTGGTGACAGTGGATTTTATAATATTATAAATGACAATAATCTTAATAATATCCCCATGATAATGGAAACCCCAGATGGAGATGAATACTATAAAGCCAATCTTGAAAGGCTTCTGGGTTTAATGGGTGGTAATGTTGAACATAAGTGAGTTTAAACCATATGTGTTTAACTGCGATATGCAGGAGGTTGTCTCACCTCCATTTGACACCATATCGTGGAATCAGGAAATGGAGTTAAGAAATAAAAAGTGTAATATAGTAAAGCTGACCATGCCTGAAAAAAATCTTGGAATAAAGGCCTCACTTGATATATTTCACAGATGGATATCAGAAAAAAAACTTGAGCAGATTAATAATGACATATTAATAATTTTAAAGCAGGAATTCTATAACAATAAGGAATTGATGCAGAGATTTGGCATAATTGCACTGGTTGACGTCTGTGCAGACAATATTAAGCCACATGAATTAACATTTCCAAATCAGGTTATTGATCGCAAGGAGGTGATGAAAACACTTAATGCCCAGCTGGAACCAATCTTTATGGTTGTTCCTGATAATTCATTCGATAAACTTTTGAAGAGAACGGCATCTGAACTGCCCACAGAATTTGTATTTGAAGAGCCCCTTGGTGTACACAATTATGTTTATTTTTTGGATTCAAGGGAAAAAATAGAAAAGATTAAAAGTTCTGTCAGGCAGGATGTGGGCATAGTTGCCGATGGCCATCACAGGTTAAGAGCGGTGCAGGAGCTTTACAGTGAAACAAATGATGGGTTCTGGAAATATGTTATGTCATATATAACATCAATATACGATCCAGGCCTTATGATAGGGGGCGTTCACAGGCTTGTATATGGCATAAATTTTGAGCCATTTATACCCAGGATTAAAAATTTTTTTGATATTGTTGAGGATAAAAATTTTTATGGGGACCACAGAATATGCATTTATAGCAACTCCAAATTTTATTATCTGACCCCAAAGGATTATATAATTAAAGAAAAATTTGGAAATTCAAAGCCTCTTCCAACTGAAATAGTAAATAATATTCTCTTTCAGGACGTTTTTTCAATGAATACAGCAGAGTATCAAAAGAATATAAGATTTATATATAATTATACAGACGCAATAAATTCCGTTGATAACCATGAATGTAACTTTTCCATTCTTATTCCGTCATGGCAAAAGGAAGAATTTTTAAAATTCATTACTGAAAACAAGCTTCTTCCACAAAAATCAACATATTTTTATCCAAAAATACCATCAGGAATTGCCTTGTATGTTAAGCCACTGTAGCTCAGCAGGCAGAGCAGCTGATTCGTAATCAGCAGGTCGGGGGATCGAAACCCTCCAGTGGCTCATTTATTTTTGTATATTCAATGTTTTTGGATATTTTATTATATTATGGATATGAATTATAACCACAATTTCTATAACTATTATTCCGAAAATCTCGTTCTCTGCAACAGACCCCCAGGGAATAATGGCAAAAAGAATCCATGCAATTACAAGTATAACCAATAATGAAATTCCAGTTTTAATATTTATTAAAATTATTGAAAAACCTATCGCCGTATATGAAATTGTGGCAAGTATAAAAAACCAGATGGAAACGAAATCGTGCGGGTAGGTTCCCTCATGGTATATCCCAATTAGTGCAAGAAACAATCCAGAAATTATAAAGAAGGATGAACCGACTATTTCAATTGTATTTCTTGTCCTTAAAATAAAAAATGAGGATAAAATTGCAATTAATACGCCCTCGATCATAAGGCCAACATTATAAATCCATGGATATAAGGGTGCTGGATGGCCATTATTTATTAAATTTCCTCCACCAAGATCGCTAAGTGCATTATGTGTTATCCCAAACCATGGATTGAATGCTGAAGAAACAGCAATGACAATCCATATTAACAGCATTGTAATACCACCAGAAATTATTAAAACTGAATTTTTTATATTCATGTAAATACAAATGCGTGATTTATTAAAATATTTATATTACTGGGAAAAAATAATAAAATCCATGCTGTACCAATTCTATCATAAATGCCATATTTTATAATAAAGGTTACCCAGAATATTTCTATTATAATAAAGATATAACATTGAAATTAATCTTAAAACGTTATTCAAGTACTTACCATTTTAGAGCCACCAATTCCAAAAATATAAAAAAATTAAAAAGTTAAGTTATTTATGACGATATCTTTTCAAGTGTTTCCCTGGATGCCCTTGGTCCTAGAAGTGATATAAGACCTGCAATAAGGCCTGTTATGGCAATAAATATAAAACCTGTCTTAAATGTATATGAGGCAACTATAATTGGTAGGATTATTGCTCCCAGTGCACCCCCTATATGTCCAATTCCATCAGTAAGTGCGAATCCGGATGCCCTGGCCCTTGTTGGATAGTTTTCTGCTGTATATGTATAGGCCACCTGAAGATACATGCCAAGAGCAAGTGATGCCATGAATGACCCTGCAAGTAATGTGGGTTCTGTTTTTAATGAAAATATGATAAGCCCAATAAACCATATAACAGTGTCGAAAAATATTACGTATTTTCTTTCATATTTATCTGCTGTTAGGGCCATAATTATTGCGCCAACCGGATAGCCTATTGCACCTATGGCAAGGTAAAGTATGGAACTTGCCAGTGAAATGTGGGCATCCGCAAGCATGGTGGCAGCATCCCCAAGAAATGCATAGTTTCCTATATACCAGAAAAACCACATAAACACAAGAATTGTCAATCTCTTTGAATATATTTTTCCAGTTTTTCCCTCAAATAGGTAAAGTGTTGGAAATTTTTGTTCATATTCTTTTAAATCAACATCCTCTGGATGGGGGTCGGGTAATTTCCCAAACCTCTTCTCTGCGGTATCCTCCATCATCTTTAGCACACTTTTTGCCTTTTCAAGATTTCCAGATTTTATTGCAAGCCATCTCGGTGATTCTGGTAATTCAAACCTTAAAAGCAATGCTATTACTGCAATTATGCCACCTATGGCAAACAAATACCGCCAGCCATTGTAATATACTGGAACAAGTCCAAGTGCTATAAATGGGGTTATTGCCTGCCCAAGTATTCCTATTATAAAGGTATACACTGTGATTCTGCCACGCCACTGCGGTGGTGCAAACTCGCTTATGTAACCAGAAACAAGGTTTAAATCAGCACCAAGCCCTAGCCCTGTGACAAATCTTGCTATTGTCAGTTCAGGCACATTAAAGGATATTGCATCACCAAAAGACCCAATTGCTGTTAATGCCATTGTGATTATCATTGATTTGTACCGTCCAAATACGTCCGCTATGCTACCGATAATATAAGAACCAAAAGCATAGCCTATTAAACCAACAGAGAGTGCAAGAAATAATGATGTTGATGCACCTATGTGAAACTGTGTGGAAATTGCTGGCATGGCAAAGCCAATATCGGATATATCATAGAAGGTAAAAAAATAGCCAATGCCAATTATAATTAGAAAGGAATACGGTAGGGACCAAACCGGTATTCGGTTAACCCTTGCAATAATATCTTTTATCTCATTATCATTATTCATAGTAAAAGGGAATTAATATATAATATATATATTTTTACTACAAATACAGGTATTATATTATTTATTATATTTAAACATTGTTTTGGTCTTAATATAGCTGAGACTAAATAAGATTTTTATGATTTCCTTATATGTCAATTCTAAACCTCTTTTAAAGGCGCTTCATTAAAATTTTTATGTGTTTGTATAATAATATTAGTATTATGATTAAATAAAATGAATAAAATACAATTTTTTAGTAATTAAAGATAATTAAAATTAATATAGGATATAATAATTATGTATTGATAAACATGTTGCAAATAGGAGTAGAAGCACCGGATTTTGAAGCAGACACATATTTTCCAGAGAACAAAGAAATTAAAACAATAAAGCTCTCAGATTACAGGGGGAAATGGGTAATACTGACATTTTACCCGGGAGACTTTACCTTTGTCTGTGCTACAGATATAGAGGCATTAATGGGTTCATATGATAAATTTTTAAAGGAAGGGGCCCAGATTTTCGGCATCAGCGAGGACTCAGTATTCTCACACAAGGCCTGGTCTGATACATCTCCAAGGGTAAGCAAGAGCAAGATCCCGTTAATAGATGATTATACAAAGAAAATTGCAACAGAGTATGGATTCCTTGATACAAAGGGATACCAGGCACAGAGGGGTCTGGTAATAATAGACCCTGAGGGTAAGGTTCAGTACATAGCAATGTTCAACAATGGCCTCGGAAAGGATGTAAGGCACATATATGGTGCATTTATGGGACTTAAGGTACTTCATGACACACCAGAGGGCGAGGGCCATATGTGCGCCATACCTGCAAACTGGGAACCCGGAGAGAAACCATTAGACATAGATGTAGTAAGGGATATTGGAAAATTATAAAATTTTATTTTTTAATATAAATATTTATTTATATGTAAGCAATTTCCTTTTATGAATGACGATGAAGTATTTGAAAAATTATCTAAATTTGGTTTATCTCCCTATGAGATTAAGGTTTATAAAACACTTTTATTGAATGGGCCGCAGACTTCAACATCAATTGTTTCAACTGCAGGCATACCGCAGCCCAGGGTTTATGACCTTTTTAATAATCTAATTACCAAGGGCTTAATAGAGGTAAGTCCCGGGAAAAAAAAGATATACCGTGCCGTCCCTGTTGAGGTTGCACTTAGCAAAATAATCAATGAAATGACTGAATATAAGGATGAAATATCAAAGGTTGTTGAAAAATCAGCGTTAACTGCAAATAAATACAATCCATATTTATGGTATCTGGATAATGAGGTATTAATAAGAGAACAGATGAAGGATATGGTTGTAAACTCACAGAATGAGATTATTGGATCATGTAGATTGTCCACACTCAGATATCTTGATAAATATCTTATAGAGGCCGCAGATCGTGGAGTATCTGTTTTTTTAACAATATTTCCAGATTCAGATAGATACGATATTACAGATCTTATCTCAAAAATAGTTATTAAAAGAAGACCTGGAATATCTCCAGAAATTATCATAAAGGATAGAGATGAGGCAATAGTACAGGTGGATAATATCAATCTAAGAAATAAATATGCCATAGATTTTGAGGAAGAGGAAATGATACATATAATAAACTACTATTATTACAATATTATATGGAAACCATCAATATATATATCAAAGTTCCAGATCAAAAGCAACTGGATTTTTAATACTTCATGGATTTCATGCGAGGCAATAAACATGTTTTTAAATAATGGATATAAACTTGAGGGCCGTGTCATAGGTGTCACACAGAATGGTGATATAGATATATCCGGATCAATAAAGGGTACTGATATAATACCCGGCTATAAAAATTCATTTATTATACAAACAGATGAACAGGTTTTTTCAGTTGGTGGCAGGCTTACAAGAATAGAAGATATAAGAATGGATAAATTCTATTTAACTGCAGAAAAAATAAAATAGAGCGCTGGGAGGGAGATTTGAACTCCCGAGCTATTGCTAGCAGCAGATTTCGGGTCTGCCGCCTTTCCGGGCTAGGCTACCCCAGCATACAACCACATTAAAATCAACCTTAAAAATTTTTATTTCTGTTTTAATTTTTCCAGCTCTTTTTTCATGCATTTGTCCATAACAACATACATTCCATTTTTTTCTGCAACATCCCTGGCCTCCTCGTTGATTATTCCCTCCTGCATCCATATAACCTTTGCCTTACCTATTGCCTGTTTTACTATATCTGTTACATACTCCGGTTTTCTAAATATATCCACCACGTCCACTGGTTTATCAACAGAGTTTAAATCCTTATATGATTTTATACCGTTCCATTCCTCTATTGAAGGATTTACCGGTATAATATTATAACCATTATCCATGAGATATTTGGCAACAATATTGCTGTATCTATCAGGTTTTTCCGAAATGCCAACAACGGCCACATTTTTATATTTTTTCAAAACTTCTTCGGGGCTCATAATAAAATATTATGAAATTTTATTTAAACCTTTTATTTAATTATCTTTATATATCAACTTGTAATATTATAAGCATGTTCTGTCCAAAATGTGGTTCCTTAATGGTACCAAATAAAGATAAATACATATGCAATAACTGTGGTTATGAGGTTTCAAAATCAGGTCATAATGAGAAAATTACAGCACAGAGTTCTGGAAAGGAGACAATAATGATAGAGGAGGAAGTATCCGGTGAACCGCTTGACAGTGAGGCGGTTTGCCCTAAATGCGGTCACGTTGGTGCCTATTATTTATTAAAGCAGACAAGGTCTGCAGATGAACCTGAAACAAAGTTTTATACATGTGAGGCCTGCCATCACAGATGGCGTGAGTACTGATATTTATATATCGCATTGTTCTATCTCTGGCCTCTCAGGCGTTCCCGAAATCCGTGCAGATATAATGTTTGTATCATGATTAAAGATCATTATTGCCCTTTCTGAAATTGCCATTTTCAAAATTTTTTTCTTCATCTCCATTGACTGAATTGGATTAACATCTATGGCTGTTAAATGATTCGGTTTTACATGAAATGCTGATGGGAATAGATCGCCACCATATATGTACCTTTTATTCCCTATTTTTATCTTTATTATCTGATGACCAAAACTGTGACCGCCTGTGTAAATAACACTGATTTCACTGCTAATTCTCCTGCTACCATCAAGCGTTAGAATATTTTTCCTATTTTGATATTTAACATAGCTGCCACGTGTGAAATCATTGGGATTTTTATAGGCCTTTAGTTCAAGTTCCTGGCATATTATAACCGATTTACTGAATAAATCAGAACTGGAAAATGCATGGCCTGAGTGATCAAAGTGCATGTGTGAAAGTATTATAAAATCTATGTTTTTTATTCCAGATTCACTTAATTGACCTTCAGCGTCCACTGATTTATCCGGTTCAAAAATTTTCACAAATTTTTCATCAAATTTATTTCCAATGCCGCTGTCGATTAAAAAATTATAATTATTATTTTTAAAATATAAAATATTAAGTCCAAGCCTTATTCTGTTGTTATTATCATTAAAATAACGCTGCCATATTGCCTTTGGGGTTATGCCAAAATATGCACCGGCATCTATATAATAATAGCCATCATTTATAATTTTAAATTCAGACATAATACATTATTATCTATTTTTATATCAAACTTTATAAGTGAACTATAAACCTGAACCCACATCAATGTCATGGCCTCCTGCAACCCTTATGACTTCACCTGTAATCATATTATTATGCAAAAGCATATTAATGGCATCAAGCACCCCATCTGGCGGGTATCTACCGATGGCACCAGGCATGCCGGAATTTGGGTTATTTTCCTTATCAATAAAACCCGGTGCTATCGAATTAACTCTTATTCCATATTGAATAAGGGAATGTGCAAGATACTTTGTCATAAAATAAACCGCACCCTTGCCTGCTGCATATCCTGGATTTGAATTTAGATAAACATTTTCTGCCGCTGAGAATCCTATGGCAGTTCCTCTGGATTCTTTTAGATAATTAAGCGATGCCTTAATTATATTGAAAAATGTGATCGCATTGTTTTCCAGTGCATCCACAAATTCTTTTACATCATAACTTTCCACAGGTTCCTGAGAAAAGTAATTACCGGAAACATTTATGACAGCATCAAGACCTCCCAGTACATTATATGCCCTATTTATTGCAATTTCCAGCGAATTATAATCTTTTATATCGCATCTGGCATAATTACATTTAAGTTCTTCAGCCAGTTTTATTACATGCTCACCTCTGGAACATAAAAAAATATTGTGCCCCTGATTTTTTAAATTTACGGCTATTGCACTTCCCATGCCCGGTCCAATTCCAGCGATAAAAATATTCATAAAAATCCATTTTAAAACAATATTTAAGATTTTTTTACAGGACTAAAAAGCGCGGGGAATGGGATTCGAACCCATGCTCTCTGTTGAGAAACAGCTTAGCAGGCTGCCGCCGTACCTCTGGGCCATCCCCGCATCATGATGGATATCTGTCCTCAAGGTCGTTTGCAATCTGTTCCAATATCTCCTCAAAGCTTTCATTTTCCATGTTAACAACTTCACCGCTGGGCAGTGTCATTTTTACATAGTATATTTCGCCATCCTTGGATATTTCAATTTCGGCAAGAGTTTCTCCCATAATACTGTAATTGATAGCCATATATTATTTTTTTCAAAATTTTCTGTTTATATTTACCTCAAAATATTTTTACCCAATTTTTTAACAAGCAGTTTAACTCCACGCCTATCCTTTATAACAACGTTATCGTATTTTTTAATTACCTCATCACCAATGTTTACTGCCTCCCATGGAACACCATCAACAGTAACCGTACCGGTTTCATTTTTGTTAATTTCAGACTGTGCTATGCCTATTTTATTAATTAACGATTCAGCACCGGTATATCTTCTTGACCTTTGGGATGTTATTATCTTTGCAATGTAATATACTATGATAAATAAAACAAGAAAGAATATAATAAATAATATAATTAAGGTTGCAGGTACAGACCCTGAATTAACTGCTGCAGGGTTAAATGAAAATTTTCCCTCACTGATACATATTTGATGGAGCCTTGTCAGCATCAAGTACCTCACTTATTAATTTTTCTGCATCCTCATCCCTGAGACCTATTGTCTTCTTTAAATAATCCTTTATCTCGTCCCTTGACTTACCCTCATCAGCCATATTTTTTATCATCATGTATGTTCTTTCAATTATCTGTGAATTAAACTGATCCTCGAGATGAAGGGCCTGAACCATTAAATAAAAGGCGGTTAGTATTGCATTTAAACCTGCATTTATCTCATCCTTGGTTAAGGTGTCTGTAACCATATCCTCCCTTGCAACGACCTCCTCGTTTATTCCGTCAAGCATAAATTTAACCATTTCCACACGTTTATTAAGTATTAGCAGAACCCTGTAAACTGTCAATCTCTCCTGGTTATCTATTGTTGCGGTCTCAATGCCTGTTCTGATCAATAAATTTAATGTGTTATCGTCATTAAATGTAAGAAACATTGTAAATGGTATCTTATCATTTTGAAGAACCGTGTATGGCCCAACCTGAGAAACCTTCCATTTCAGGTCTATTAATTTCTGTGCATTATCATCACCATTCTGAAACCATGATAATACTTCATCTTTTGTTGCCATAAATATATAATGTTTTTATTATATTTTAATATTTATGGAGTTATTATTTTATAATGCCTTATATCTTTTCAAAGAAACCTCGTATATATCCCCATTTGATCCCAGTAGATTCAGGGTTTCATCCACCTGCTCCTGTGTTATACCCTCATTTTTTGCGGCGACGATTATATCATCATACCTGCATCCCGGGCCATCATCATTATTTTTTATATAATCAAGTATGAAACCCTCAACATCAGGTATTAATTTTTCCTGCCCGCCTGTTTCTGTTTTTACTGCCTCATTTGAGGGCATCTCATAATTTATTGCCGAAATTGCAGAAAGGTATGAATTAAAATCATAATCCTTATAATAATTTTTGGATCTAACTGCGTCCTCTGCCTCCTCCCTTGTATAACCCAATTTTATTAAAGTTTCCTCGTTGGCCTCTTCATCCTTGTTAATTTCCCTGATTGCATATATTTTTCTTCTGGCAATATAGAAGCTTCTCTCACCCCAGAAGTATCTTTCTATTT
>NZ_LKBG01000244.1 GCF_001402945.1 Acidiplasma aeolicum | reverse complement strand
CTCAATTCCCTATCAAGCTGCGGGTCATTTCTTCTAAGGTATTCAAGTAATAATGTAAAATGCTCCTTCTCATCATCACGGTTATGCTCTATTACATCCCTAAGATTTTTATCCTTTGTTGCATATGCCCTCTCATCATAGAACATTATTGCCTGCATTTCCTCTATTAGTGACTGCCTCGCCCTTGAAAGGTCCTTTGTTCTCTCATCCAGACTGCCTTCTGATTCATAAACTGGCATATTTCTCACTCCGTGTTTGATAAATTCTTGGCCTCCTTTACTTCCTCCTCGGGAGCATCCTGGTATGTGAGCCACCATGCATAGCCGCGGTATTTTTTCATTCTTTCAGGTATATCATTCATTGTTGCTGGTGGAGGATTTATAAACGCTGATTTTATTAGTTCATTATTTGGCCAGTTTGCAGGTGTTGCTATTTTAAATTTATCAACCATCTGCAATGCCTTTATCATTCTCAGTATTTCAGATATGTTTCTTCCTATTTCAAGTGGATAATATAATATTGCCCGAACAGTTGATTTATTATCGACTATAAATACCGCCCTTACTGTTGATGTTGCTGATTCTGCATGTATCATGCCGAGATTCCTTGCAACATTTCCCATAGGGTCTGCTATTATTGGGAATTTTATATCTATTTTTAAATTATCATGAATCCAGTTTATCCATTCCATGTGTGATATCTTTGAATCAACGCTTAATCCTATCAGTTCTGTATTTAATTTTTTAAATTCATCGCTTCTCTGTGCAAATGAAAAAAATTCTGTTGTACATACAGGTGTAAAGTCGCCAGGATGGCTGAATAATACAAACCACTTTCCTGAATAATCGTCAGGAAGCTTCTTGGCACCTTGCGTGGTTACAACATCCATTTCTGGAAATTTCTCACCAATTAAAGGCATTTTATTTTCCATATTTATCCCTTTCATATACACAAGTAGCTAATAAAGTTATCTATTTTATTAATTATAATGAATTTTTGTATATAAATATTGTACAAATGTATATAATTATACAATTCAAAACCTTGCAAATATTGAAAAATGGCAGTATAATTAACTAATAAAAATTAAGTTTAGAAACTTTTTATTCTAAACTGAAATTTAATCTTTTATGGCCCTTTCCCTTGTTTTCTATTTTTCCCATTATTATTTTTCCCACTTCTCTGGTATTTTTAACATGTGTTCCACCGTCAGCCTGAAAATCAAAATTCTCTATTTCAATTATACGTACATGATCAAGTTTCTTTATTAATTCTCTTCCTGGCTCTGTTCTGGCAAGACCGGGAATATTTAGAGCCTCATCACGGGATATATCCCTCTGAAAAACTTTTAGGCCCTTATTCACTATATCATTGGCCTCATCTATGATTTTAGATATTTTTTCCCTATCAATCTCTTTAAAATCGAAATCAACCCTTGCATGATCCTCATAAATCTGACCCCCGGTGATAAGACCTTCATCACTGTAATTATTATTAACAACACCATCAATTATATGCACAGCTGTGTGATACCGCATGTGTATGTATCTTCTATCCCAGTCTATTTTTCCATGCACATGGGCTCCTGGGGTTAACGATGAATTGGGATCTAAAACATGAATAATATCATCGCCCTCCTTATAAACATCTATAACGTTGTATGTTGTGCCATCCTGATTAACCGTACCGGTATCATTTGGCTGACCACCACTGGTTGGATAAAATAAAGTTCGATCTAATATAAACTTATTTCCATCAACAGAAACAACTTTTGCATCAAACTCAGTTCCATACATATCTGTATAATATAGCTTTTCGGTCATTCTTTAAAATATGACAAGATTATATATTAATGTAATCATATAATAAATATAGTACACAAATTTGTGCAGAAATCTTTAAATAGTAGTTTAAAATACTTAATCGATAAATATGGCATTGATAAGAGATGAAGATAAAAAATACCTAATGGATGAATTTGCAAAAAAGCTAAAAAACCCTGTGGATCTGGTTGTATTTACATCCAATAATACAGACTGCAAATACTGCAAGGAAACAGTACAGCTTGCCGAGGAGGTTGCCACATTAAGCGACAAGATAAATCTGGTAAAATATGTATATGAGACCGATAAAGATCTTGTTGAAAAGTACGGCGTTGAAAAGTATCCAGCTACCATAGTGGCCCCAAAAGGTGTCGTGGATGGCAGGATAGTTTATTACGGTATTCCCTCAGGATATGAATTCGGATCATTAATAGAGGACCTTGAAAATGTTTCAATAGGTGATGCTGATGTGTCCAAAAAGGCTGTTGAACTGATTTCAAAGGTGGATAAACCAATCACAATAAAGGTTTATGTAACACCAACATGCCAGTACTGCCCAAGGGCCGTTGGAACAGCACATAAATTTGCGCTGCTTAACAAAAACATAAAAGGAGAGATGATAGAATCTCTTGAGTTCGATCAGGAAGCCTCAGATGTTGGTGTTTCTGCAGTACCGCATATAGTGATAAATGATGATGTTACTTTTGTTGGAGCATACCCTGACGACCAGTTTGCGGAATATGTAATGGAAGCATATAACCACGAAGAATAAAAATAATTATTTAATTATAAATTTTTTAAATTTTAATCCTGAAATAAAAACCAAAAGTAAAAATTTTAAATAATGCGTTTTAATAATGGTATTACTGCCATCGTAGCTCAGTTGGTAGAGCAGCTGATTTGTAATCAGCAGGTCGGGGGATCGAAACCCTCCGATGGCTTTAAATTATATTTATCCAAATTTTTTTATGATTTCCATATCCCTAGGGCAAGACCTATTATAAAAATTAGCACAAATAAAATTACGGTATTTGAACCAAGATGAAATATGGGAGCAAAATTTGATAGATAATGCGTGGTAAATGAAATTATGGTGGCCAATGATGGCACGCCTATTAAAACCATACCGAGAAAAATACCAATAATTAGTGCTATTAGTAATAATATAACTGCTAAAACTGATTTTTTAGCTATAAAGCCAAATATATAACCATCCAAAAATAGCAATAATAAAGTTATGTACGGTGCAAATGATTGGAGATAATGCGGATATAACATTAGAACTCTAAGCAAAAATCTGTATTAATATTTTGTTATAAAGTGTTAAAAATATATGCTAATAATTTGATTATTAAGATGTCAAAATTTTTTTATTCTGACATGGTTTTACAATATAAAATGATTAACAAAAATGATAGGATGAGGTGTTTTATAGCATCGCCGGTAACTTTAAGCCAGGAATTATACAATGGAATACAACTTCCGGGAAAGAAGGTTGATTTAAATCTGCTTCATATTACATATTACTTCCTTGGGAATATAGATAAAAAATATGCAAAAATGGTATGTGATATTATAAAAAATATCGATGAGGGTGCAGTAAAAATACATATTAAGGGATTAAGCGGCTTTCCCAAAAAGGAAGGTGCAAATATTGGATATCTGGACATTACAGGCAATGGCCTCGATAAAATTTATTATGACATAATTAATAGTTTGGGGGTTAAAAATAATAATTTTAAACCACATATTACAATTTATAGATTTAAAAGAAAATTAGAACTGCCAGAAATAAAAATAAACTGCGAGATAAAAATTGACAGGGTATGCCTCTATAACAGTATATTTAATGGTAAAAGGATATATGAAGAGATGTGCTGTGCAATGTTAAAATAAAATTTTTTAAACTATATAGTTTGTTTTATCCTTTTCCTCATCCTTATTTTTTATAACAAGGTTTTCCTCATCGAACTCTATGTATGCTATTGAGTTAATTGGTATAAGGCGAATTTTTTGTGAATTGTTATCCTGAACACGAAAACCAAGAGCGCCCTCCTCACCAAGTATTGCATAACCAACGTACTCCCCATCAGTAATCATTGGTTTATCATCACCGCTGCCGGATATAACCCTGTACTTAGATCCTTTCTTAATTTCTATCATATCCATAAATGTATATTCTTTTTTTAGTTAAAACCTTATCTAAACTCAAAGAATAACATTTATTATTGTTGTATTATTATAACATTGGATGACGGCTGATATTAATAACCTGCATAATATATACATATCCATATATTTTAAATCCTTTAATGAACTTAAAAATGCTTTTGACTCAGGTATTTTAAAAAAAAATAATAATTATGAAATAAGATTCGATCTTTTTGAATTAAATGATAAAAACCCAGAGAATATTATTTCTTACATGAATGAAAACAAAATAAATTACATATTTACATACCGTGGTAGCAAAATAGCAGATATAATAAAAGTATATTCATATGCATTTAACAGGGCACCAATAATAGATATTGATATTTCCAACTTTTATTTTAAAAGAGATGATTTTCAGAAATCTAGGTTGATGCTATCATATCATGGTAATAATAACGATGATGTAAAAAATATATTAAAAAAAATGGAGATGCACAATCCTGATATTTACAAGATAGCCTTAAATTATAATGATTATGAAAAATTCCTCAGGGACCTTTTAATAATAATGGATTTCAAAAAAAGAACCAATAAGGAAATGGCCTTTATACCAATGGGAGATAAAAATAGCTTTTTAAGGGTATTTTCCCTAATAACTGTTTCAGATATCGGCTATGCAAAATTTAAAGAAAGCACAGCGCCAGGACAGTTAACTTTAGATAATTATAATGAAATTTTTGAAATACTTAAACATTAAATATATGTATTATCCCGTTTGCTATTAGATCGACAGCTATTGCTGTAAGTAACAATCCCATTATTCTGGAAATTACTATAGACCCTGTTTTTCCAATTTTTTCAAATATCTTAACTGAATATTTAAGAATAATAAAAGATGAAATGAGAACAAGCACTATTGCTATTATAGTTATGAATCTGGATGTTAATGCAATGTTCTCTTCATTGAAAAATATAATAGCAGTGGTTATTGAACCAGGGCCTGCAAGAAGTGGGGTGCCAAGGGGTGCTATGGCAATTGCCTCCCTTTCAGATGACTCCTCCTTTTCTGCCTGCGTCATTTTGGTCTGTGATATTTTTCCCTGAAGCATATCAAAACCAACCTTAAACAGAAGTGCGCCTCCTGCTATCTCAAAATCATACAAATTAATTCCAAGAATGTCAAAAATGTATATTCCAAGAAACATAAATCCAAAAATCATTCCTGATGCTGTGTAAACAGCCTTTCTTATTACATCCTTCCTTTCTTTTATTGTGTATCCGTCTGTTAGGGATATTAAAACCGGCACTGCGCCTATCGGATTCATTATGGCAAATAATGCCACGTATACTGTAACAAATGTAATAATCAATGTCATTTTAATCAGGATGCTTAACAAATATTAATTATTTTGTGAGTATAAAAATTATTTTATAATTAAAGATAAATTTATTGATATGTTCTATCATCATTATAGTTATAATATGTATTATATTCACCCTTCTGAGATCCTGTAGCCTCCTGATTCATGGCATTATACATGCTTCCATAGTACTTCTTTATTTTCTCCTCAACCGGTATGTAAAGTGAAAGCGCCTCCTTAACATCATCTTTTTCTATGAGCTTGTGCTGCTTTTCCACTGCCATGTCTCCTGCGGCCCTTATAAGACCGCCCAGTTCCCTAAGTCTTAATGTAAGTGAGTTTTCCTTATGATCTTCCTTTGCCCTGCGCCTGCCCTCCTCTATAATTATTCTGGCAGCATCCATGGTCATGTGTGGTATTTTTCCGTCTATATTTATTTCCTGGGCTATAAACTGCAGGTATTTTAGTCTATTCTGGGGATTATCTGGCATTGCTATTTCCATAAGTATTTCATAACCATTACCGATAATTCTTGACCTTAATGGACTTAATATGTACTGTAAATCCTGTATGTTACATGCTGCAACAAGTATAAAATCGGTTGGAACATCGTCAACCCTTACACTTGCACCTGCGCTCTGTGGATTCCTGCCTATGATCGGGAATTTTCTTTCCTGCATTGCAGTTAATATAAATCTCTGAAGATTTCCTAAATGTGTGATTTCATCAATAAAAAGAACACCTTCATGGGCCATATGTACTGCACCGGCAACAACCCTTTCATATGGTAACGTCCCAAGCTGTGGATGACCACCATAGGGATCGTGCCTAACATCCCCTAAAAGTTCAGTTTCACTTGCACCTGTTGCAAGTACAAAGGGATTTCTATCTATTGGAACTATTACCTTGCTTGGACTTTTTTTCTCCATTTTTCTTCTTTTTTCAAGTGTTTTCTCATCAAGGACCCTTATTTTATCCCCAAATTTTTCGTAAACAACTATTTCCTCTTTATCCCCTATTCTTCTTGTTTGTGTTACCCTGTCGTTTGTGTTATTAACTCCAAAAGCAACGCCTATAACATTAAAAACGTCATTAAATGGACCCTGTGCACTGTTTATAATTTTACTGTTATTACAGTTTGGGCATATATTTTCAGTTGGTGGGGAATAAAATCCACAGTGCGGGCAGCGATAGCCTAAACGCTCGGCAACGTTCTGGGGTGCGTCCTTTGGATCTATAATCTGGCCTTCTATAGAATTTAGCTCATTCTTTTCCTTCTCTATTTCATCTATAGTTTTTACCTCTATAAATGGTCTCTCCGGATATGCAGGATTATGAACAACCCGGATCTCTTCCCTTGGTCTTTCAATATAAAATGACATGGCCTGTGCTATCATGGATTTACCAACACCTGGCGGACCAACAAGCAGTAGATTTCTACGCTGTTTTGCGGCAAGTAATGCAAGCCTAACGGCTTCTGGCTGGCCTATAACCCTATCAAGTGGATTTGTTGGAATTTTAACATATGAGGTATCTGGATAATCATTAAGATTTACATATGATCCCATGTAACCACCCTTATATTCTCAGGCTTTTTAGTCACATGGCCTATCTTCATGCCATAGATGTTTTTGATTCCAATGGTATATGCAGTATCTATTAATCTCTGTGTAATTATTCCACCTGTGATTAATGTATTTGCTCCGGTAATACCATCAAGCATATCAACGCCGGTTGATACTGGGTATTTCCCTAATGAATTTGAATCCTGATCAAATATTTCCATGTTCTTTTCCTCAAATAATTCCTCCAGTTTATTCTTTATAAATTTTGGGTCATTTATATTCCTCTTTATCTCCTCCACTTCCTGGACAGTGGCTTCTGAGGCCTGTACTTCCTTAACCTGTTCTTTATGATTTGTCTTATCTTCGTTTTTATGTTCTTCCCTTGAATCTGATCTGGATTCTTTTACCTCTTTTTCTGCAGGCTTTTCGGAGTGTTTTTCCTGATGATCTAATTTATTGTTTTCCTCAATCTTCTGTTTTTCCATATTTGATTTTTCGGTAAATTCTTTTAGCTCTTCTATCATGCCGTGTGATTCAAGATACTGTTCAACTGGAGTTTTATATTTTAAGGCCTTCACTATCTGTTTATATGTAAGTTCCTCAACCTCTGTTCCTGGTGGGGCCCTGGCAATAAAGTCAACATCTGCCACCTGAAGCATTTCTTTTATTATTAAATCCCCGCCATGGTCTCCATCCACAAATAATGTTACCGTTCTGGATTTTGAGAGTTCCTTGACGGTTTTGGGCACACTTGTTCCCTGAACTGCTATTGTATTTTTTATACCATATCTTAACAGATTTAGAACATCATTTCTGCCCTCAACAACTATTATTGAGTCGGAATTGTTAATTGCAGGACCTGCAGGCAGATGTTCTTCACCATATGATATTATTTCCTTTTTCTCAACCTCCTCTCTGACAGATTGAATTATGCTCTCGCTAAGGCTCTTACCATTCTCACCCATTTTTTTATATAATTCCTCTGCCCTCTGGATTACCCTGTCACGCTTGTTAATTCTTACATCCTCAACATCCTCTATTTCAACCTTGGCCTTGCATGGACCTATTCTGTCTATAGTTTCCAGGGCTGCGGCAAGTATGGAACTTTCAACTTGATCAAGGCCGGAGGGAATTAACACAAACCCCTCAGTTCTGCCCTTCTTGGTATCAATTTCTACCTCTATTCTGCCAATCTTTCCACTCTTCTGAAGGTCCCTTAAATCTAATTCATCACCAAGTAAACCCTCGGTTTGGCCAAAGATTGCACCAACCACATCAGGTTTTTCAACAACACCATCAGTTATTATTTTAGCCTTAATTAGGTATTTGGTTATATTTGGATCGACATTCACTATTATCACCGTTGTTATTTATTTGATTGATTATATTATGATAATATCAATTATCATTTATAATGTTATGTTTAAAATGTATATAATCTATTCGTTATTAGCCTTTTATAAATAAATATACCAGAAATTAAACCACTGAATTTATGATGGGAATGAATTTCCTGAATTATATTAAGGTACAGATTGCCGATAATTTAATATCCTCATATAATTAAGATACAATATTCAAATCTGGATAAATAATAAGAGTATTAACAAACGCGCTGATTGTAGTCTTAAGATTAAAATTATATAAGTATATATATCATTCAATCTTTATGATATTTATGCTGCTGGTCTTAAACGAATACCTAAAGGAATACCCCGTAAAAAAAAAGATAGTTCAGGCACTTTACAATAATGGTATATCCGTTAAGGGAGACAAACTTTTTTTAAATAATGTTGAGGTTTCAATAAGCAGCCTTGCAAACGCACTTAATGTAAATAGGAGAACGTTATATGAAACAATTAAGTTTATTAATAAAAATGATGTGGTTAGAACCATAATGGAAAATATATCGGTTATACCGGATATATCAAAAATATCGCTGTTAATGGGCTATGAGATAGTAACAATCTATATAAATATAGGATCATTTCCAAAGGTATTATGGGAGGTAATGTGCCTGATTAAAAAATATTCTTCTTATATTAAGGAAATGTATTCCATGAATTCTGATCTTGAATCTAATTTTATAAGAATTATTTTTTATAGTGAAATAGATAAAAATATATTCAGGGAAATAGACGAGATACCCGGAATAAATAGAATAGTTATCAATTCACCGGTAAAATTAAACATAATATGTAACAAGTGCGAGATCAAAATCTGCCCGCATAAGATATCGTCAGAATTAAGCAAAACTGATATTTTATAAGAATATATCAATACATAATCTTAAAAAAAAATTTTATCATGTCTCGAATGGAGTTACCATATAAACATTACAATATAGAAAACTTGACAGGAATAGACCATCCACAAACAAAGGTAATTTAGAAAAGTTAAATTATACAATTAACTCATTAAGGGTTTATTTTACAGCGAGGGGTGGGATGGTATAATTATAATTTTAAATGAAGGCATATGCCATTATCTATAAATAACAAGCCCGTGGCAACAACATTAATGGCATATTAAGAAAAAAGAGGTAAGGTTATATAAAAATAAATAAATTTATTAGGTAACTTATTTCAGGACATCACACATATTTTTCATGTAATTACATTATTATAATAATTTTTTAACTGAATATTTCTCAATTGCCGTTTCTTTTATTTCAGTTCCTGCACCCTTTATATTATTTAAATGGAAATAACCGTTTTCAGGCTTTAATGGATATTTCCAGACATCAAGAAGCCATGGGACATGCTCCACCATCCTTCCATTTTTTACTGATAGAACTAACTGGGCATGCAATGGCTGCTGTATATTGGTATGTGGATAAACATTTATGCCAAATGCCTCCGCAAGGTTTGCAATTTTTAACCATTCTGTTATGCCGGAAACTTTTGTTGCATCAACCTGTATTATATCAACAGCATTATTTATTATATAATCCCTGAAAATATATTCATTGTTCAATGATTCACCAAGTGCTATTGGAATTCTGCTTTTCTCTCTCAATATTTTATGCGATCTTACATCAAGTGAATTTAATGGCTCCTCAAGCCAATATATATTAAATTCATATAACTTATTTGACATCATTATTGCTGTTTCGAGATCCCATTTTGTGTTGGCGTCTATCATGATTTTCATTTTATTGCCAACAGCATTTCTTACAGCCTTTATACGCTCATAATCATCATCTGTATTTTTACTACCAACCTTTATTTTTATCGAGTTGTAGCCCTCATTTTTTAGTTCCATTGCATTCTCTACTAATTTATCCAGTGGCCATGAAAGCCATCCTCCATGTGTGTTATATGCCTCAACTATATCAGATTTTGCACCGAGAACCTTATATAATGGCATATCCATTTTTTTGCATAATATATCCCAGAGAGCCATATCAACCATGGATAAAATATACACACCAAGACCGTTAATTCCCAATCTAGGGTCCCAACCAAAATTATTTACATTAGTTATCTTATCCATTATTTTTAATCTCATAAAAGGATCCTCGCCTATTATTACATTTTTTATGTATTTATTAAACATTTTATATGGTAAATCCATTCCAGAGGCTGTATTCCAGTTATATCCATAACCATCAATGCCGTCATCTGTTGATAATTTTAATACAATAAGATTTATTTTATTTACTGTATATTGGGAATCCTTTATTGTATCCACCGGTATATCTAATATATATGTTTTTGCATCAACTATTTTCATATAAATAGCAATATAAATTATTATATAAATCCATATTCTTACATATAAATTATAATATATTATGCCTATGCCCCACTGTCAATAAAATTATTTTAATTTTTTTGCCTATTTCCTGCTTTTTCTATTAATGTTGGTATACAATTTAAAACCAATATCCATAGAAACTATTGGTTATGGATGGTTTAAACTTAAACACATCTAAAGATATATAACGAATGATTTATATAAATATATAAAAGGGGTAATGTAAATGCCTAGAAGAATATGGACTAGTGAGGTGAAATTCAATATTATAATGGAATCATTTCTACAATCACTGTGGCAGTACTGCCATTTCCATTTCATGAAGAATTTAAAAAATACCATGAATAATGAGCATTTGAAGGATGTATCAAAAATAGTGTCAGAGGCACTAATGGATGAATCGTTATTTAGGATGGCCATGGATAGGATGGAGGAAATGAAGTTAAATAAATCAATAGATATGTTCTATA
>NZ_LKBG01000243.1 GCF_001402945.1 Acidiplasma aeolicum | reverse complement strand
ATATAATATATATTATCATAATAATGAACTTTTTTCTTATTAATACCGTATTATGATTTTTATAAAAACATATATTAATAGGCATATTATTATAATAATATGGATAATGACTATATGACAAAAACCAAGGCAGGAAGAATTGAGGAAAGGGTTTATGAGGATTCTGGAAAATTTCTAAGCTATTATTATAAGGACTCAGAGACTGGAAAAAGGGTAAAAAGCAAGATAATTTTAATCGGTAAAAATGAAACAAAGGCCTATTTTTTAATACCAATGAAGGATAAAGAACTTGCCATTAATGCTGATTTTGATCTTGACTCAAAGGTTAATTTAAATGGGGAGGCTGTGAGTTTAAGAGATCTGATAAATAAAACATAAATTTATAAAAAATCAACAGAATAAAAAATGAATATAAATATTTTATATATTAATGTTTTATAATCCATTATGAATTTTGCGGTTCCGTTTTTTGATGTCATTTCAGATCTAACAGGTTACATTGACGGCACGAAAATATCCATGCCTGGTCAGGGCTGGTTTATAGCAAATCATATTGTAAGCTATTTTTACCGTAAAAATATAAAGACTTACATTGAAACATTACCGGCTGTAATGGTAAGAAAGAGGGCTATGGGAAATTTTCTGAGGATTGGGGGCCTGAGAATTAACCTCACTCCAGATATTGTTTTTTTAAATAAAAATATGATAAAACACATAAAATATATGAAATTGTTTGATTTTTATAAGGATTCCATTGTTATAGCCACAAATATTAATGACCTTCAATTGTGTGATATTAAGAATTATAAATCTGGGATTCCCAATCCAGTTTACAGTGCCCTTGGCATTGCTTTCAAAAAAATTTATGAGAAAAAGTGCGGGTACTTTGGTGATTTAAAGAAAAGTAGTTATTTTTCTAAGGCACACTACAGGGAGATACCGTCCTTACTCTTAAAAAATGAAATAAACGCAGGTATATTGTGGCGTAGTGAGGCATTATACTGGAAATTTAAATACATTGAAATACCAGAAACAGAAACAGTTTTTTCCGTTGCGCTTTTAAATGAAAATGAAAATTCAAAACAAGTTTACGAGGCCTTACAATCAGGGGAATTAAATATTTATTATGACAAATATGAATGTTGTATTAATAAAAAGTCATAAACAATAAAAAGGGAATTTGTATATATTAATATCATAAGACTATATTATTTTGGTGGCCTTAAGGCTGTAAAGACACCTATTAAAGTTATTGTTGACCCCCCTATTTGAAGGATTCCGGGTTTTACATCAAGCATGATAAAAGTAAAAATAAATGCGAAGACGGGTACAAGCAGTACACCAGCACTGGCCCTCACAGAACCAAGAGTTTTAACAGTGTTAAACCATAAATAGTATCCAAAAACCTGTGCAAGTATGGCGAGTATTAAAATAAAAAATATTACCTTCAGGGAAAATTTAAAATAAAAATCAAATGGCGTTATGGATATTGAAAATGGAAATGATATTAAGGCCATAAACGCATTTAATTTCAAAACATTGGCATTCTTTAAATTTCTTGAATAAAAAACTGTTCCACCGGCCCAGAATATGGCAGCAATCAATGCTATTATTATTCCTATGTCAAATTTTACAGATGTAATTGAAAGGGACACACCGGCAAATGCAATGATGATTCCAAGAATTATACGCCTGGCAGGTCTGTAGCCAAGAAGCATTTCAAATATTATGACAAATATGGGCTGGGTGTATATCATAACAGATGCAAGGCCGGGGTTATTTGATTCCGATATTCCAAGATTTAATAAAGTTAAAAATGCAAATATATTTAAAAGCCCGGCAATCATCTCTTTTTTTCCAAATACATAACCCCTTGCCATGAAAAGAAAAAATATGGTAGATATCCCAATTCTGGAACATGAAATAATTAGCGGAGAAACATATACAGATATCTCCTTTGTAAATGGATATGTAAATCCCCAGATAACAACAAGAGGGATAAGAAATTTTATTCCTGAGAAATTTTGCATGGCATTATCTTTATTAAAAATAATATAAAAACTCTTCCCAGTAAACAAATAAAAGTATATTATAAAAGATATCATTAAGAGCCATGGACATAGATAAAATCCATAATGATGGGGAGAGTATTAAAAAAATGCTTGATGATGCAGGCTATTATAAAACTCCAGAGGATTATAATCCGGATTTAGAAGATAACAATATAACCTTTTCCAATGCATATCCAATAAAGGCCTTTGAAAAATTTTTAGGCTATTATGATTCTGATAATAGAATAGCATATAACCCATCAATTTCAATGCATACTGATTTTTCATTCTGCCTTACAGCATGCAGGTACAGAAAAATTGGTTCAAAAGATACTGTTGTCCTTGATGGAGTCAGTAATGAAAAATATGATAAAAAGGCTAGATTCGCACTTAATTATTTTAAAAGGGAATATAATATAAATGGTTTCTTTGATTTTTACATAAAAAGGTATAGGAATTATGGAAATGCGAAGGGTTTAAGTGAATCGTCAGCTGTTGCAGCCTCAGTATCTAGGGCTTTAATAGCAAATGTCTTTGGTTCAGACGCATCAGAGGATAATGTTTTTGTCTCAAGATATGCACGCCTTGTATCTGGGTCTGGTACCAGGGCCGCACAGAATGGCATATCCATATGGCTTTCATATCCAAAAATGGAGTTAAAGGATTGCGCGGCATTTAATCTGGGCAAAAATAATACAAAATTATATTATGGCATATTTCCTAAATATAGTGATATACCAACGGACAATGCACATAAAATAGCAGTAAACTCATTATTTTATGAAAAATGGGTAAATGAAAAATATATAAATATAAAAAAACTTATTTTAAACAATTTCGATGTAAATGACATGC
Organism: Acidiplasma aeolicum; assembly: GCF_001402945.1. Lineage (GTDB taxonomy): Archaea > Thermoplasmatota > Thermoplasmata > Thermoplasmatales > Thermoplasmataceae > Acidiplasma > Acidiplasma aeolicum. The sequence continues at coordinate 8,289 of NZ_LKBG01000243.1, read as the reverse complement.
TAAAAATTGCCGAAAATGATATGCTAAGATTAAATTCGGTACTCTTCTCAGGGGGGCTTGTAATTCAAACGCCCGAAAGTATAAGGCTTTTGCATGAAATATTAAAGTTTAAGGCGAAAAATGATGGGCTTTACTTCACAGCAGATACAGGGCCATCAATAATGATCCTATCCTTTGACCATTCTTTAATAAAGGAGTTTACAGAAAACGTTGATGATTCTTATCTTAATGGTTCATACAATTTTAACGGATATAAGCAGAAAATGAATGATTTTACCAAGGAGGCAAATGAATATTTTATTAAAATTAATTAAATACAACATTTATTTAAAAAACAGTTATAAACCAAATTGACATCAGAAATTATGATGAGATTATTCTCAAAGGAACAGATTAAAATCATCTCCCTTGTATCCATGACAATAGGTATGCGTACTCTTGGTTTATTCATGGTGCTTCCCATTTTTTCAATATATGGGTCTATATTTACAAATTCATACATTCTAATAGGACTTGCACTTGGAGCATATGGAATAACCATGGCAATATTTCAGACACCTTTAGGAATACTATCTGATAGATATGGGAGAAAAAAAATAATGGCGGTTGGAATAATTACATTCATAGCCGGAAATTTGATCTCTGCATACCCGGTAAATATATACGGTCTGATAATTGGCAGACTTATAGAGGGTGCCGGTGCAGTTAGCTCTGCCGGTATAGCCCTTGTACATGAAAATGTTAGCCCAACAACCAGAAATATTTCCGATGCAATTATAGGAATATCAATAGGTTTCTCATTCATGATAGGCGTCATTATAGGTCCTTTGCTTTCAATAGTCATAAACTATTCAGGGATTTTTATAATAGCGGCAATTATAGGAGGTATTTCATTTATTCCCTTAATTATGATAAAAGAATCAAAAAAAATAAAAGAGTTCTCAGCAAATTCTGGAATAGATAAAAAATTAATGATTGTATCATTTATCAGCTTTTTTATTTATTTTTATATGATTGTATTTTATTTATACCTACCATATTTTTCATTAAAATATGTTCCAGTTTCGGGATTTTATAAGTTTTTGATACCAGCGGTGATAATAGCAGGAATAATAGGGCTTTTAATAGCAAGACCTGCAGATAAGAATAAAACAGTTTTCTTTTCATTAGTTTCTCTTGTTGTGCTTCTTATAAGCATTCCAGTATATTTTATGAACCCATTTATTAAAAATATATATTATTACTATCTTGCGGTAACGCTATTTTATTCAGGATATATAATAAGCGAGACAGTTTTTCCAACACTTATAACAAGGCTGGCCAGAAGGGACAGTTATGGTGGAAATCTTGGATTTTACACATCAATGCAGCATGCAGGAGTATTTTTTGGGGCTGTTATAGCAGGCCTGCTTATTATAAATATAAATAGGGATATACCTGTAATGGTTCTTTTAATTATTTCAATAGTATTTTCAATATTTATGCTCTATTATGTGACAAAATTCAGGGAGGTATATCTGGATACCCATTAATTATTTTAAATGGTATAAACATACTGATAAGTTAAAGTTAATATATTTTGAAATTATATAGGAATCGCAGAGGTTACCGAGTCTGGACAAAGGTGCCAGATTAAGGGTCTGGTTCCGAAGGGGTTCGCGGGTTCAAATCCCGTCCTCTGCATTTTTATAATATATTCCTATAATTTTATTAAATATGTAGTTAATATTAAACATTTATTAAATGATTTATTATAGGGTCAAAATGGATGTATACACTGCAATTAAAAAAAGGCGGGACGTAAGATCATGGTTCAGCAATGAAAAAATACCTGACGAAATTATATCAAAAATATTAATGGCTGGGAATTATGCACCGTCAGTTGGTTTATCACAGCCGTGGAATTTTATTATAATAAAAGATATTGATATAAGAAAAAAAATAAAATCCATTGTTGATAAAAAAAGAATTGATTTTTATAATTCATTGCCTTATAATAAAAAGAATAAATTTGAAAGGATAAAGATAGAAGGTATTTTGGAATCTTATATTAATATCGCTGTGACATGCGATTTCAGCAGGAAGGGCCCGGATATAATAGGTAGATCAACAATAAGAGAAACATCCGAATACAGTGTTGTTCTTGCAATAGAAAATATGTGGCTTGCTGCAAGATCTGAGAATATAGGCATGGGATGGGTCAGCTTTTTTGACCCAGAGGATGTTAAAGATGTCCTAAAAATACCAGAAAGTATAAAATTAATAGCATATCTTACACTTGGAAAATTAACAGAGGATCATGATATACCTGAACTTGAGGAAAAAAACTGGGAAAAACGGAATAATTTATCAGAATACGTTTTTATGGATAGATGGGGAAATAACCCTGATAAAAGCTTTTGTGATTTAATAAAAAATACAAAATTATAAATTTTTTGTATAATTATATTTCTATACCTCTCATTACCGAGCCCTACTAACACTGGATGTCTGGAATGATGGGATTTTCCAGATAAATTGTATATATGCCCATGAGGTGATATATATGAACCTTCTGATCCAAACGGCATGGATCCAAAAATCCCATGGAAACTACCAATCACTTGCCCATGCATGTGGGCAGATGCTACAGGATTCATGGCCACAGAATGTTAATGTATAAAATATAAAAAAGAAAAACCTAGTTGAATTAACAGAACCGCAATGTTATGTTAATTTCCACTGTCAGAACATGCTTACCGGTTACCGCGAGGAGATATTAACTTATGTATAACAATTACATGAGACTTAAACCCACCATGGCAACAAACTTATATGAAAATATAATATTAGTGGTTGTGACCTCCAGAATAATTCCAATTGCTTTAATAATTATATTTATTTTGGTATCAATAAATCCTAGCCATACAGGTTCTGGCGGTAACAGAATCCTAACAGAGCCAGATAAAAATGTAAAAAGTCAGATAAGCACAAATTATGCATATTCAAGAGAGCCTGCACCGATGGGGATAGCAGATTATGGGATTGGTTATAATAACGTTCCCTATGAATATAATACAACCTCATTTATGGGTATTGTAAATATTACTTATATACACACATACAACTCTTCCATAAATTCAACACTGCCTTTTGGTAGATATGGCATGTCTGTACAGTTGAATACAGTTATGAGATTTTCATCTGGTGAAAAAACCTACGTTTACTGGGCACAGAATGTTGCAGTAATAAATACATCAGATAATGAAATAGCATTTATAGATAATGTTTGGAATATGTCGTCACAGGATTCTGTAATGAAAAATTCAACAATTTCTGGAAACGGAAGCATTTATGGGAATGCATATATAGCTTCTGCATCAGAAGCACTACCCGGCAATTATAAAAATCTAAAAACACCATTTTTTATTAAATTTATAACTAATGTAACAGAGGTAAATGGAAGACCTGAGTTGATTTTTATGTATAATGATGGTTATGGCTGGGTAACATACGATTCACCAGAATTTAAATTTGTATCCGGTCTCACGGCAAAACCTGTTTTTACGGTTAATGGGTATAAATTAACCCCGTCAGATAATTATTACGATGCCGAACTTGTTCTCGGTGGACCTGGAAATGGAACAAAAACGGTTGATGAAAAATCAAATATTGAAATGTATCTAAAGTACTGGAATGGACATAATTACCAGATGATAACAAATGCCTTTAATTATGGTTCTGACACGCAGGAGGGGATATGCAATGTAACAGATACATATAAATTTAATAATGGTTTTATTTATGCCTCAGTTATTAATTCATCATCCAATAATGAATTGAAGCAGATATATAATTTAAAGGATGTTGCGCTTGTTAATATAAGTTCAAATCTTAAATCTGGATATATTAGTATAAATGGCACAATGCATCAATTTTTTAACTGTGATGCAAATCTGACACTGGCACCGGGATATTATAATATAACGGTTTATTCATCGAATCGCCAGTTTATTAAATCAGAATTTTATCAGTTAAGATCTGGTGAATACCTACATATATTTGCCGGGGCCTTTTATAAAATAATTTTAAATGAAAGCGGTCTTCCCGTAGGTACAAAATGGTACGTAAATTATACATACAGCACCTCGAATATATCAAATAGCATAATTATTATGCTAAAAAATGGCTATTATTCCCTTAACATTTCATCAGCAAATAAAGATTACAGACCAGAAAATTATACAATTAACATAAAAGTCAGTGGAAATAATCAAACTGTTAATATTACATTTATTCCTGTGCTTTTTAACATAAATATAATCGAACATGGTTTGGGTCCGGGGCAAAAATGGACAATAATAATCAATGGAACAAAGTATGAAACAACTGAAAAAAGTATAAGCTTAGATGAAATGAATGGTACGTATGAATATAAAATACCAGAAACTAATGGTTTTTATTCCTCAAATCCTACAGGTATAATAAGGATAATTGGGAATAATGTTACAATCAATATTTATTATCATAAGGGCATGGTTGATGAATTACAAGAATATTTATATTTATTCGTTGCAGGCATAATTGTTGCAGCATCAATATTTATTATATTTAAAAAAAGAAAGAGAAGATAGTCATGTTTATTTTTATATAGGTATAGGATTTTAAAATTCATTAAAAAATGATAATTTTTAACTTTAATTTGATTACAAATGCAATTTAATTAAAGATTTAATATTTTATTAAATCCATAACAAAAACTTAAATTGTTTTTCACAATTATATATGCATGCACCAGAATAGTGATATTAAAACACTTGCAGAATTGCTTGTCCACTCATTAAAATTATATGGTCACAATTTTATCTTTGGAACCACCGGAGCAGGTGAGGCGGAGATACAGGATGCCATCTCCAAGGAGGGGGATATTAAATGGATACAGGCACTCCATGAGTTCACAGCGGTAAGTTCAGCCGAGGGATACAGCCTTGCAAAGAATAAGACGGGAATAGCACTTGTGGATAGGATAGTTGGAACACAGAATTCAATTGGGGCATTATACTCTGCGTACATAAATATGGCCCCAATGCTTGTTTTCTCATCAAGGGATATCGCCGGAACCCATCTGCTTAAAGACCCAACTGCACATTACTCATCAAAGCATTTACAAATTGTTGAGCCGTGGGTAAAATGGTCAAACAATTCACAGACAGAAAAAATGCTTGAAGAGGACCTTTCAAAGGCCTTATTTATTACCCAGCTGGAACCAAAGGGAATATCATTTATTACATTGCGGCATGACCTTATGCAGCGGCGTTATAATGGTATAAAAATCAGAATTAAGAATTTTTATTACAATTACAGGGTTCCAGACGAAAAAACCATAGCTATAATATCAAATAAAATCCTTGAGGCACAGCATCCGGAAATATTTATTTCACATGCAGGAAGAAATCCTGAATATGTTGAAACCATGGTAAAATTTGCAGAGATGTTTGGTATAAAGGTGAGGGAGAGAAGGTATTTCATGAGCTTTCCACTAAGGCATCCGCTGCACCTTGGCTTTTCACCCAGAATGAAGCCACCAGAGCTTGGAAATGATGATCTTGCACTTTTATTTGAATTTGGAATACTACCCGGAAATAAGCTAAATGAAAATGTTGATGTTATAGACTTTTCAACAGATTTTGTTAGAAGGCGTGATATATACAGTGGTGGCGATTACGGTTCTTCAAACCTCTTTAATTCCATGGATATAATATGTGACCTTGGCCCGACCCTTGAGGTTATTATGAAGCATGCAAAAATACAGGGCAGTGACATGAATTTAATTAAGGAAAGAAGGGCGCGTATAGAGGATAAGCATAATAAATTAATGGAGGAAATAAAGGAATCGGCAAATAATGATATAAAATCAGGCAGGATCACAGCAAGCTCAATAGGCCATATTATAAACAGCAACTGGGAAAATGGGATGACCTTCATTAATGGAAGTATATCGCTAAACACAAAAATAAATCTGCAGATGGATTTACCGGAACCAGGATCTTACTTCAGCAATCCCAGTGGCCATTTGGGATCGCCTGTTGGTATGGCCTACGGCGCATTTCTGGCAAAAAATGAGGAGAATTATCTAAATGGCATAAGAAATTATAAACCGGTTATATGTATAACAGGTGATGGGGATGCCATATTCGGCAATTTTACATCTGCATTATGGTCTGTAAAGCATTATAATCTGGGTGTTGTGTATATAATATTAAACAATGGTTCATGGGCTGTTGAATGGCCATATTTTGAAAATACTATAGAGCGCATTGTTGCTGAAAAACATGATCATCAGTTTATTGACCTTGATTCACCAAGAATCAGCTATTCAAAAATGGCTGAGGCATTTAGCATTTCATCATATGATGTTAGAACACTCGAAGAGTTTGATTCTGCACTTAAAAATGCCATTAATGGTGCAAGAAGGGGTGAGCCTGCAGTTATAGACATAATTATGGATAAATTTAATCCATAACATGCATTTATTTTAAAATGTTCATTAAAAAAGTCTAAATATATGTAAATAATTTTTATAATATGGAAATCACAACATATAATCCTTATAATAATGAAGTACTTGGCAAATATAAGGTAATGGAACTTGATGAAATAAAGAAAATTATATCAAATCTTAATAATAATCAGAAGAAATGGAGGGAAAATATAGATTATAGAATAGATAAAATTAAAGAATCAAGGGGTAACTTTGAAAAAAACATGAATGACCTTGCAAAACTTATGTCATCTGAGATGGGAAAGCCAATAAGCCAGAGCATTGCAGAGGTTAAAAAAACACTATGGTTATTTGATTATTATATAGAAAATGCAAAAAATTTTCTTGCCAATGAGTATGTTAAAACTGAGGCAAAAAAATCATATATAAGGTTTGACCCGCTCGGAACCATTTTAATAATTATGCCCTGGAATTTTCCACTGTGGCAGGTTGCCAGGGCTGCAATACCGGCATTGCTTGCAGGTAATTCGGTATTACTAAAGCATGCTTCAATAGTTAGCGGTACATCATTGAAGATTGAGGAATTATTTAATCTGGATGTTTTTAGATCAGTTATTACAACAGGGGAAATCATAGACCAGGCAATACAGTACTCAGACGGCGTATCATTTACAGGCTCAACTGCTGCAGGATCAAAAATAGCATCCGAAGCTGCAAAGCACATTAAAAAATTTGTCATGGAGCTTGGTGGGTCAGATCCTTACATAGTCATAGACTCATCAAATCTTGAGAATGCGATTAAAAACAGTGTGTTTGCCAGACTTCAGAATAACGGCCAGAGCTGCATAGCCTCAAAAAGATTCATAATAAAGGACGATATTTATAATGAGTTTTATGAGGGAATGCTTAATGAATTTGAAAAGGTAAGAACCGGTGATCAGCTTGATGAAAATACCTATGTTGGACCATTATCGTCAGAGGCACAGAAAAATATAATATTAAAACAGGTAAACGAGCTTAAATCATATGGCGAGGTCATTGAAACTGGAAAAAATGAGGGGAATCTAATTAAACCAATGATTGTGAAACTTAATAAAGACTATGGCGAGGAGGTTTTTGGCCCCGTTGCCATGATAAAGAGCTTTAAAACAATAGATGAGGCAATAAAGCTTGCCAATGATACACCATACGGTCTTGGTTCATCCATTTGGGGGGATGAAAATGAGGCAGAAAAAATGGTACCTTACATGGATGCAGGCACGGTTTCAATAAATAAGATCGTGGCATCTGACCCAAGGCTTCCATTCGGTGGGACAAAGAAAAGTGGAATTGGAAGGGAATTATCAAGATATGGTATTCTGGAATTTACCAATATTAAAACTGTCTGGATAAATTAAGATACTTTAAATCTATTTTTTAAATATTTTATAAGTTAAATGTAAATGTTTTTTATACATTGATAAGTTTAAATTTGTTATTGTAATTTATAAAGAGGGAAAAGCCCGAGGGCAGCCCACGCCGAAAGGTGAGGAAAGTCCCCCCTCCACGGCAGACTGCTTCCAGCGAAAACTGGATTTCCGAGAGGAAAGGTAAAGGGACAAGAAATAATACGGTTCCTGCCTAAGGATGATTTGTAGAAATGACGTTTGCAGGAGTGCCGATGAGAACCCTCCCAGCAGGGAGCAAGTCTAAATTGAATCCGTGAACACTGCCGTGAGATTCAGGTAAGACGCATAGTCGAATGCTGCCAGCCGAAAGGTGAACAGAAGGGGGCTTACTCCGGGCATTTCCACTCTTTTATCAATAAT
>NZ_LKBG01000242.1 GCF_001402945.1 Acidiplasma aeolicum | reverse complement strand
TCTCCTGGCTCAGCCTGCTGCATTGGTGTATGATGCATCTCTATTGACTTTACCTCTCCAGCCTTGTTTGCAGGCATGAATATAACCTTGTCGTTTACCTTTATAATACCTGTTTCAACCCTTCCAACTGGAACTGTTCCTATACCGGTAATTGAATATACATCCTCAACAGGTATTCTTAATGGTTTGTCTGTTGGCTTCTGAGGAACCTTTAATGCATTAAGTGCATCCATTAATGTTGGGCCCTTCCACCATGAAAGGTTTGGACTGGCCTTTAGTATGTTATCACCCTTGTATCCACTTATAGGTATAATTGGAACGTCCCTGTATCCAATTGGTGTGAGAAGCTTTGTGATCTGGTCCTTAACCTCGTTGAATCTTGCCTCACTGTACGGCGGCTGTGTGGCATCCATCTTATTAACAACACATATAAGCTGTGGCACTCCAAGTGTTCTGGCAAGGAATGCGTGCTCCTTTGTCTGTGCCATGACGCCCTCTCCTTCCCTTGCTGAAACAACAAGGACGGCTGCATCTGCCTGGCTTGTACCTGTAATCATGTTTTTGACAAAGTCCCTGTGGCCCGGGGCATCTATAATTGTAAAGTAATACTTGTCTGTTTCAAATTTCCTATGTGTAAGATCAATTGTAACTCCTCTCTCCCTTTCTTCCTTGAATCTATCCATAACCCAGGCAAATTCAAATGTTGCCTTTCCCTTTTCCTCTGATTCCTTTTTGTATTCATCTATAATGTGCTGTGGGATTTCTCCGTGCTCGTATAACAACCTCCCTACAAGGGTAGATTTCCCGTGATCTACATGCCCTATTACTACTAAATTTATGTGTGGTAATTCCTGTGCCATATTTTTTCACCTTTAATAGGATTATTTCCTTTTACCATATAATACTTTAATATTTAAATATCTTTTTTTTATGCTTATTCGAATATAAATAATTTATTCTAAAATACATTTTAACATGGAAGAATTTTGCATAATAGTTCATATTGATTCATAGAGACTTTTATATTAATAACTTTTATGTTCTATTTTTAAAATGACATTTTCAGTGCCTAATGCTATTAAATTAGTAATAAATATATATTCAGATATAATGATGTTTTATGGATTCAAAATTTAATGTTGTTTCAAGGAATAAAGATTCTATTACATTAGAGGTAATTAATTATGATAATACGCTTTTAAGACCTTTAATGGAAGAGGTTACCAAGGACGATAAGGTAGAAATAGCCCATTACTACATAAAGCATCCTGAAATAGACAACCCGCAAATTTATATCAAGGTTAGTACGGGTAAACCACAGGCCGCAATAAAGCGTACTATAAGAAAAATGAATAAAATATATGAAAGCATGTACAATGACCTGTTAAAGGAAAAAGAAAAATTATCAAAAAAACAATAAAAATAAAAAATGAGATATGTTCTTGAGTATACAAGGGAAAATCGTGATATTGTATCATCAGAAATAAACGCAATAAAAGAAACTTTTAGGGATTTTGACATAATTTATAAATCAGACTTTATATACATAATAGAGGGGAATTACAGGGATATAGAGAATTCAGGATTTATCAATTATATATCGCAGATAATAGATGAAAAACCGGATTATAATGAGTTTAATTGTAAAATTCCAGAGGGAAAGTTTTATGTCAGGGCCTCTGTGCCTCCCGGGTATAATACTGAAATGGTAGAATCCACTGTTGGGAAGATTTTGGGTGGTAGGGGCAGGATTTCATTTAATAACCCAGATTTTATTGTACGTGCTGTTAAGGCTGATATATGGTATCTTGGAATACTTGTATACTCAAGAAATAAAAAAGATTTTGAATCAAGAAGGGCACCATTAAGACCGTTTTTTTCACCGGTATCGCTTCATCCAAAATATGCGAGATATCTAATAAATACCTCATACACAAGGCCCGGGGATACCGTTCTTGACCCATTTTGTGGAACAGGTGGTATACTTATAGAGGCAGCACTTATGGGAAGAAGAATAATAGGAAATGATGCCCTTTTGAACATGGTAATGGGTACAAAATTAAATTTAAAATATTTCGATTTAAAATACATTGAAATATACAATTTGGATATAAAAGATTTAAATATTAATAAAGCTGTGGACGCCATTGTTACTGATATGCCATATGGCAGGAGTTCATCCGTAAATGATTATGACATACAAAATTTGTACAAGACCTCCTTTGAAAAATTTAATGAGCTTCTTAAGAGTCATGGTAAATGTTCAATTATAGTTAATAATCTGGAGCTTTTGGAATATTCAAAGAAATTTTTTAAGATAATAAACAGTGTGCCGGTTTACCAGCACAGATCACTTATAAGATATTTTGTAATAATTGAAAAAATTAGTTAATTGTTTCTATTTTAATTCCTATGTGCCCGCCGTCTATATCCCATACACGGTAATCATCACCGGATCCAAATTTTATCTCCCTGCTTAATGTTTCCTTTTTAATGTAATCTGAATATTCTTGAACTGCTTCTTTTATGTCTCCTGTGCAGTCAATGCTTGTATTTATAAATTCAGAATATTCAAGATTCATATCCTTTCTCATTATCTGGATTCTTCTTATTATCTCCCTTGCATAGCCAATAAGTTTAAGTTTCTCATCTATATGCCTGTTAATAAATACATTAAGCCCAAGTTTATCAGCAGATGCAAATGAATAATTTTCATCCGGGATTTCATTTATTTCAAAATCCTCCTTCTTAAACTGTAAATCGTTATATTCAGTGTAACCCTTATCCATTATTTCCCGGTATATCTTTTCAGAATTCTTTAACACAAAATCTGAAAATTCCGATGTTTTTGATCTCAGAACTGGTGCAACCCTTGCATATACAGGTTTCATGACAACTTTTACTGGCCTATCCTTCTGATTTATTAATCTTATTGATTCTGCATTTAATTCTGGGGAAATTATATTTAAGACATCTTCTGGAAGATTAACATCGCTGTAAATTAATATTTCTTTAACAGTTTGCCTTCCCTTTATTCCGGCATCCTGTCTGGCCCTTCTTGATAGCTCAAGTACGGTCTCTGCATATTTAAAGGTCTTTTCCAAATCCTCATTTATATAGGATGTATCTGCGACAGGATAATCCTCAAAATGAACGCTCTTTTTTTCTCCAGATAGCTTCTGATACAGGTATTCTGAATAGAATGGGGCCATTGGTGCAAGCATTTTTATTATGCTTAATAATGTGAAATATAGGGTTTCATAGGATCTTTTCTTATCCTCTGAGAGCTCGCCCTCCCAGAAGTTTTTCCTTGACAGTCTTAAGTAAAAATTTGAAAAATCGTCAATTAAATCCATTATATTTTTTAGGGCTATATGCATGTTAAATGAGTCCATATTAATCCTTACAGATTTTATTGTTGAATTGAGTCTGGAAAGCAACCACATATCAAGTATATTTTCAGATTTTTCAAGCTTTTCAAATACAAAATTATCAAGATTGGCGTTTGATGCAAAGAAAGAATAAATATTGCCAAGGGTGCCAAGTGATTTTCTTGTTAAATCGCCTATTAATTTTCTGTCAATTGATTTTGAGTTCCATGGTGCACCTGAGAAAAAGAACAACCTTGCGGGGTCCGCACCAAAATCATCAATGAACTGCCTTGCTGTAACGAAATTGCCCTTGCTCTTGCTCATTTTTTGGCCATGCTCGTCAAGTATGAATGCTATTGATAGAACATTTTTATATGCGTTCTTTTTAAATAATAATGATGATATTACATGCTGGGTATAGAACCAGCCCCTTGTCTGATCAATTGCCTCTGTAATAAAATCCACAGGTATGCTGGTTTCAGAATTAAATTCCTTATTGAACGGATAATGCAGTGCTGCATATGGTGCACTGCCAGAATCGAACCATGTATCTATTACGTGTGGTTCCCTGTGCATGGGTTCCGAACATTGCGGGCATTTTAAAACAACATCGTCTATAAATGGCCTGTGAAGATCTTCTGGAACATTGCCGCCAAGAGCCTTTAGTTCCTCCCTGCTTCCAACAGCTACATAATGCCCATTTTTACATTTCCATACCGGCAGTGGTGTACCCCAGTATCTATCCCTGCTAAGTGCCCAATCCTTTGCCTCTGCAAGAAAGTTTCCAAAACGGCCATCCTTTAAATAATCCGGAAACCAGTTTATCTTTTCATTATTTTCCATTAAAAGGTTCCTTATTTCAGAAACTTTTATAAACCATGCATCTAAGGGATAGTACATCAGTCTTGTACCACAGCGGTAGCAGAATGGATATGTATGCTTTATCTTCTGGCTTTTAAAAAGTATTTTATTCTTTTTAAGGTAATCTATTATTGGTATATTGGCATTTTCAAAGAACATATCCTTCCATGGGAGGTCATCAACAAACTTTCCATCCAGTGATACGGGATTTACCATGGAAACATTTTCCCTTTTTGCTATTTCAAAATCGTCTGCACCGAAGGCAGGGGCTGCATGCACAATACCGGTACCATCCTCGGCCGTCACAAAATCTCCGGTAACAACACGAAGTGCATTATCCGGAACATGTAAAAATGGCATGAGCTGCTCATACCTTATTCCATCAAGATCACGGCCTTTGAATGTTTTAATTATTTTATAATCCTTAAAAAGCGTGTCGACCATTGATGAGAGAAGATAATATTCCTCGCCCTGACTGGATATTAATGAATAATCAAAGTCAGGGTTTACAACAAGAAATTCATTTGATGGAAGCGTCCATGGTGTTGTTGTCCATGCAATAAAAAATCTATTTTCATATCCCCTTTCCCTGAATTTAACATAAACTGATGGGTCGTCCACATTTTTATAACCCTGTGCAACCTCATGTGAGCTTAATGATGTACCGCATCTTGGGCAGTATGGGACTATTTTATAGTCCTTGACAAGCATTTTTGATTCATATAATGTTTTTAATGCCCACCACTCACTTTCAATATAATCATTTTTAAGGGTTATGTATGACTTATTCTGATCTATCCAGAAGCCTATGAGATCGTCCACCTCATGCCATTCGTCTATATATCTGAATACGCTCTCACGGCAGTATTCATTGAATTTCTGTATTCCAAAATCCTCTATTTCCTTCTTGCTGTTAAATCCAAAATGCTTTTCAGCCTCAAGTTCCACAGGCAAACCGTGGCAATCCCAGCCACCGGTTCTTCTTAATATATCATAGCCATCCATGAATTTATACCTCATTACGGTATCCTTCATTGTTCTGGTCATTAAATGCCCGACATGTGGTCTTCCATTTGCGGTTGGTGGGCCCTCCAAAAACACGAATTTTTTTAAATCCCTTTTGGTATTTAATGCCTCATTTATAATATTATTATTTTTCCAGTAATCAAGAATTTCCTTATCAATTTCAGTAACTGGCTTATTGATATCTATATCCTCATATATTTTCCCTGTCATTTTAACAGTTTAGTAATAAAATGTATATATTATTTTTTATATTATAATTTAGTTGCAGTGCCTTTTGATTGCGTTCCGGATTTTACATTAAAGATTATTGACGCTATTATAAGTGCAGCCATTGGGAATATTGTTGCATAAATTGCCATCCTTACTGAATACAGATCAGAAATCAGGCCAAATACAAATGGTATAAAGAAGAATATTACATCCATTATAAATGTAAAAACAGAATAAACAATGTTCAGATATTTTATATCTATGCTTGTGGCAATATAATAGCTTGATATAGGGTATATGGTTCCGTGTGGAATTCCCAGAAATATTAGGCCAATTATAAATACGTAAATATAATCGGTGAGACCAAGCATGGCATATCCTGCAATGCTTAAAATAAATGATGCATACATTATTATGTCCCTATTTTTTACAGTTTTCAGTGAAAGAAACATTCTGGATGCAAATGATATTGAAAAGAAGACTGCCAGGAAATAGAAAAATATATCCGGATTTATTCCATAGTATTCCCTGCCCATTATGCTGCCATATGTTAATAACAAAATGAATGGAAATGCATATGAAATGTTTCCAAACATGGCAAAAAGTACCTTCCCCTGTTTAAGTGAGTATGACGCCTTTGAAAGTATTTCCCTGAAGCCTATTTTTTTATTTTCTGAGCTTATTTTTATTTTACCTGATAGAATCAGCATTAATATTGATGATGCCAGTGAGATAAAGAAGAAGATAACAAAAGCATACCTGATTGTTAAAAATGATATTACATACCCCTGTAAAAGCACTCCAAATATAAGGCTCAGGGATAATGATGCAGTGTAGGCAGCTATATATCTGTCCCTCTTATCAGGCGGTGATATTATATTGGTTACTGTCATGAGCAGAGGCTGAACAACACCCATTGAGGACCCTGTTATAAATGAAAGCACAAGAACCTCATAGATATTTTTGGTAAATATAAATGCAAAAATGGATGCTGTCATGATAAATAGAAATAATGTTATCATTTTCGGCGTTTTTGATATGTTTACACGCCCATTAATTAAAATATTTGAAATAAGGGCCCCAATGCCGTATAGTGTTGCGGTTAATCCAACAAAAATAAGGTTTGCAAGGAGAACATATTTTGAGAAGACCGGAACAACGGTCATAAGCATGTTTGTGGATGCCCTCATTGTGAATGTAACTGAAAGAAGCATAATTAGATTGATAAAAATTAATTTACTATTGGCATTATTCATTTGTAAAGTATTACAACACATTATTTATTCTTAACTGAAATATTTATTAATGCAATGATGACCCTAATTAAGATAAGAAATGTTATATATTTATATACATTATTTAATATGACATGGATAGGAATAGTTATAAAAATAAAAACTATAGAAATTATAGAAATGATCAGAAAAGATCGGTAAAAAAGCTTGATATGAGGAAGAATGAGGAGTTTAATTATATGCTTGGCACCATAGTCAGGGATCTCCCGGAGAGTGTTAGGGGCGCACTTCGTGGTGGCATATATTCAATTATGTCCAAGCAGGGCACCAGGGAGGCCAGGGATTTTATAGTTAAAAAGAAGAATGACGGTGTAATCACAGAGGATATGGAAAAAAATCTGCTGGATTTAATATATGCTTACAGCAAGTACAGGTAATTTAATAATATTATAAGATTTATTGTATTTGCTTTATTTTTCAATTTAATATTTTCCTTAATTTTATTCCATTTCTTTGAATAAAAAACATTAGTATCCCAGGAATTAGAAGGATTACAGCAAGTGCAATATAAAATGTGCTTGTGGCTATTCCCATAATTATCATGAATATAAATGCTATAAATGTTATTATTGAGATTAACAGGTATAATATATTTTTACTTCCCTTAAATAGATAAATTCCTGAAAAAGCATCAAATGCAAATTCCATCATCAGGAAAATTCCTGAAATTGAAAGAAGCTGGGCGAAAAATGATTCTATGGATGGTATAAACAGCATAAATGCGTTTATTGCCTCGGCGGTAACAGCGATTATAACAAGATTTGACCATGGGCTTTTATATTTTTTATGAGTGTAACCAAAAATTTGTGGAAATAAATGATCCCTTGACATGGCATACCATGCCCTGCTCAGTATATATGTTGTAAGCCATAATGAACTGGCTGTGGACGCTATTACTGCTATATACATGATAACCGCATATTTTGGTATTATGTATGATGCCCATTCAGCAAGCGGGTCTATACTTCCAGAAAGAAGGTTTAAGGGTGTTTCAGCATCCATAAGCGTCATGGTTATCATGTATATTGAAAAGACTATTAAAAATCCCATAATCCCGGTTGTACCAGGCCATTTTTCCCTGTTAAAGGATTCTTCAGAGGCATATGAATCTATTTCCCAGCCATCCATAATGGTTGCAATAACAGGAAATGCCAGTACAAATGCGTATGGTTTTTTTACTATTTCATTAAATGAAAAGAACCATGAAAATGATATGTGGTTTACCATATGATCCGGAAGGTAATATATTGCAATTAAAGAAAACATTATAATAACAAAAAGCTCTACTCCAAGGAACAGCTCTGTTATCTTGGCAGTGGGCCTTGCCCCCAAAATACCTGCAATTAACGTAATTAAAATCCAGAAGGACCCCAGTATGAATATGGTAAATGCATTATTTAAAAGGCTGGAACTTATTATGCCCAGAGAGTATAAAAACTGTGCAGTGTACTCCCCTGCAGGTATAACTATTGGTGGAATTGAAAAAAAGTATGCAAGTGTAATAATCCATGCCTGAAAGGACCCATAGGATTTTGACACTATTTTGCTGCCCCAGAAATATGATGCACCAGCATTTGGATATAATCTATTAAACTTTCTGAATATAATGGATGCAAAAAGGTAAACGGGAAATACAATTATAACGCCCATAATAGAATAGATGCCAAGGTAAAAGGCAATAACACCATATGATGCTGCTATGCTGAACGCAGGTGCAACACTTGATGTTGAAAGGGATGCCAGATCCATAAATTTATGTACATTATTCCTTAGCTGGCCCACAGAGAAATCGTATTTCTTTGAATAAGCACCGTCCTTATGCAATAGATCACCTTGCTAAAGTATATTTACTTTTTAGTAAGTATACTTTAATATTTAAAACTATCCACAGACAAAATATTTTTATATGACATTATAAATGTTCATATATTATAACGGGATTTCAAGCCATGGATTATGATGTTGATGTTGTCATAGTTGGTGGCGGCCTTTCAGGTCTTTCAGCTGGAATAACAGCCACAAAAAACAATTTATCCGCAATAGTTCTTGAACGCGGCGATTACTCCGGGTCTAAAAATGTTACCGGCGGCAGGATGTATGTTCATTCACTAAGGAAACTTTTGGGAGACCAGTTTTCTGATGAATATCTGGAACTGCCGGTGTATAAGGATACATATGAAATATATGCTAAGGATGGAAAAATATCATTTTCCTTTGAGGAAAAAAATAAGAAAAACAGCTACACAGTGCTCAGGTCGAAATTTGACAGGTATTTATCAGGGATCGCCGAGGAAAATGGCTGTACAGTATCATATTCCACACTTGTAAAGGGAATTTCAAGGGAAAATAATCTTATCAATGTAATAACAGACAGGGGGGATATTAAAACACCACTGGTAATAGAGGCTGATGGGTCAGCCGCACTTATATCAAGGCTTCAGGGTAGGAGGCTGCAGCCAAAATACAATATGCTGGGCGTTAAGGAGGTTATTGAAAATAAGACAGACAGGGATTATGGAGAAACAAGGACAATTCTGGGATTAACAGGGGACCTTAAGGGCGGTGCCTTTGTTTACGAGAACAGGGATACATTATCTGTTGGATTCACCGTTAAGATAGAATCATTGCAGGATGATGCAAATAACCTAAAATCCTCAGATTTAATAGAGCAGGTCAGGGAAAAATTGGGCATAGATGGAAAAATGCTTGAATACTCTGCACATATGATACCCTATTATGGATATGGCAATCTGCCACCTGTAAACTATGACAACATACTTGTTGCTGGTGATTCTGCAGGTTTCTTAATAAATGATGGCTTCACCATAAGGGGCATGGACCTTGCCATAGAATCGGGCATGATAGCTGGAAATGCTGCCAAAATTATATTGGATTCTGGTGATTATTCAAACACAGAAATATATAAGAAAATGCTTGATGAATCATTTATTATGAATGACATGAAGGTTGCATGGCCCATGTTTAATCTTCTGGGTAATAAGGATCTATTTACAAAGTATCCGGACTTTTTTACCGGTGTTCTTTCTGAGTTAATGAACGTGGATGGTAAAAATAGGAGAAAGCCTGTAAATGTTGTTTTTGATCAGGCACATCAGAATGGACTCAGTGTTGCATCCATTCTGCGTGATGCAATGAGGGTGATGTAAAATGGATATATTAAAAAGGCTGGCATTAAATAAATACGAAACTGGAAACGAGTCGCATATTAAGGTGAATACAGATATTTGCAGAACGTGCAAATATAAGCCCTGTACAAAGGTTTGCCCTGCGGGTACCTACGAGGCAAATGAAAAGGAGATACTTACAGTACACTATGAGAGATGCCTTGAATGTGGCGCAGCACTTGTGGCCTGCCCGTTTGGAGCAATTGAATTTACCTTCCCTGAAAAGGGTATAAGCTACACATACGGATAAAAAATAATTTTAAATATAAAATTTATCTTTATTTTCTTTTATCATTCCTGACCTGGAAAGATTTTTCAGTATGTTTGAAAGATTTACCCGTGATGTATCAAGCCCGTAATTATCTCTTAATATTTTTTCTGCGGCATCAAGATCCAGTGGTTCACTTAAAAACTTCTTAAGCAGATTGTATGTATCCTCATAAACATTCCATGGAAATATGAACCATGCCCAGTCATTTTTTTTAATTCCAATGCCAAAATAATCGGGCCGGAAGGATGCCTCATTGACATAAAGCATTGATGCTGATTTTACCACGGAAGGATTTAATGATTTAATGTAATCAAGGGCCACCTTCATGCTTTCTCCGGTATCGGTGATGTCGTCAACAAGGAGCACCTTTTTGCCAGACATGTCATAATTTGTTTTACCTGCAAGCACTGCCTTTCCATCCATATTTGCTGTTAATCCCCAGTGTTCTGTTTTTATTGATATTAATTCCTTTTTAATCAGATAATCCGAAATCATTCTTGCCGGAACAAGGCCACCCCTTGCTATGCCAACAATAACATCTGGGTTATATCTGTCCTCAAGAACCATGTCGAGTATGCCTGAGCACCAGTCTTCAATGTCCTGCCATGTTACATAAACTGCCTTAAATTCCATTATTATCCATAGTTTAGTGATTTTAATTATTTTAAGGTTCTTTTATGAATCCATGGAAATATTTAATATTAATATTAAAATAAAACCTCATGGATTTTTCATTTTCAGAGGAGGAACAGCTTATAAGGGAAACAACAGCGGAATTTTTGAAAAGATATCTTGAACCTGTTGCAGATTCCATTGATACCAATGAAAAAATACCTGAAAGTTTTTTAATGGCCGCAGGTTCTCATGGCATTATATCACCGCTTATTGATACACTTTATGGTGGATCAAAGCTATCATTTATGGATGCTGCAATAATATCGGAGGAAATAGCAAAGGTTGATACAAGCATGGCAACCTCTGTATATTATTTACTAAACACATCATGGGCTTATATATTGCAAAAATATGGAAATAACTTTATAAAATCAAAAATATTACCAGATATTGCAATAGGAAAAAAATTTATAGGCATTGCATCAACAGAGGCATCTGGTGGAAGTGATGTTGCTGCCATTAAAACATCAGGAGAAATAAAAGATGGAAAAATTATTATAAATGGAGAAAAGGCCTATATAAGCGGTGGAATTGAGGCAAAAAATAATGGTGGCGGACATTTAACACTGGTAAAAACCGATAAAAACGGTGGGCATAAGGGAATTACCATGGTTTATGTGCCTGCTGACAGCCCGGGCATCGAAATGTATAAAATTAACAACATGGGCAGGATGGGCATATCAACATGCATAATAAGGTATAACAATGTTGAAATCCCGGAAGAAAACATTATTGGAAAGGTAAACAAAGGGTTCTATTATGCCATGGATGGCTTTAACCATGCAAGGATTCTTGTTGCTGCAGCCTGCAATGGATTATCCGATTCCATCCTTGAGAAGGGGCTGAATTACATTAAACAGAGGAGTGCATTCGGGAAAAAACTTGAAGAATTTCAGGGTGTATCTTTCAAATTTTCTGAATTAAAAACAGAACTTGAAATGTCAAAGCTTTTAACATACAAGGCTGCGTACCTTGCAGACACTGATTCAAATGATCTATATATATACAGTGCAATGTCCAAGTTTAAGGCACCTCAGATTGCACTTGATATAGTAAAGAATGTCATGATGTGGTTTGGTGCATATTCATACAGCACAGAGGCTGGCCTTGAGAAAAGTGCAAGGGGGATATTCAGCTACCTTGTGGGTGCAGAGGGTGCATTAAACATTATGAATTTAATAATATCAAAGGCATTTATGGGCCTATGAAATATTATCATTAATATATGTTTTAACAATCTTTTTAAGTGCAACACGCATGATTTCTGATAATGTTGTTGTGGATATTCCAAGGGATGCTGCTATCTCTGTCAATGATTTTTTCCGGTCGAGTTCAAAATAACCATAATCAAATAACTTTTTAATTATATCCTTTTCCCTGGATGTAAGCTCAAGGTCGTTTGAATAGGTAACATCAATTATTTCAGGGTCAAGGCCTGCCTCATCCATTTTTTCCTCAAGCTCCCTAAGTTTTGCCCTGTTGGATACAAGTATCCTGTAAAGAACATAATCAGAACCAAGGGATTTATTGCTGAGTATTTCAACATCTGCAGTTGCCATAAAATGGCATGCAGTGCAGCTAGGACCCTCTGCCCATATCTTATTTTTTCCCACATTAATAAAGTTCCTTGAAACTTTTTTTAATTCGGATATTTTATCATAATAATCATCATCCTTATTGAATGATATACAGTGAAGCGTATAATTTTCTCCTATTTTCAACCTTTTTATATCAACATCATGAAAGTTTTTGGTTATAAAATTTGTAACCTCGCAGTCTGTTCGGTGAAGTTTTATAAGGGCTATAACCGAGCCCTTTGATTTTTCACTCATAAAATGTATATTTATTTGGTATTAAAAAATATTGTTAATATACATTAAAAAAATAATAAAAAATTATTGTTTCCTTTCCTTTTTATTTGTTTCATTGTTGGGTTCATAACTGTAATTATTATATTTCGTCCTGTACCATATGGCAGTCATTACAATGGTGACTATGACAAAGAAGCCAGTGATTGCAACAGAGTATGAGCTTGGATCATACCCATTGTATGTGCCCGATGTCAGCGCTGCGGTTATTATTACTATGCCAACCATTGTTATTATGAATGCCTTAATGCCAGACTCACTTTTGCATTTAGGTTCTGAACCCTCCCTTTTAATTTCAGTTTGCTCTATTTCATCTTTTTCAACCATTTACTCCACCTTCCTGTATATTATATGTGCAACAACCAGAAGGAATATTATGACAAATATGAAGAATTCCAGACTGCTTACTGCCATCTGAAGGTCTCCACTTAATATATGACCTGATGCACATCCATCTGCCATTCTTGCACCAAGAAGCATTAAGAATGCACCTGAAAATGCACCTGCTGCCCTTTTAATCTGGCTGTTCCCAAATCTGGCCTTCCATGATGGTGGAATTACATTATTAAATGACTGAAATCTCCTTGTGAAGAATACTGATGCAAGGAATGCACCAAATAATGTGCCTATATCACTGAAGGGTTCCCAGCCTATTGTATGAACAACCAATGTGCTGTACTTCCATGTTCCTGCTGGTAGCCATAGCTTTGCAACTATCCATGAATATGTGGTTGATTCACCAAATATCTGGTGAAGGAACATTTCCAATACAACGGTTAAACCTATGATTATACCAACAGACATCATAACAACGCCAAATAATTTTGATGAAACAGTCCAGTGATAATTCACCTTCTCAGGTAAATTGTTCTTGCCTAGAGGCATTGATGATCCTTCAAGAAGCATGCCGGCAGTTTCCACATACTGTGCCTCCTCCTCCGGGCTTAATTTTGTATTTTTGTGCAATGAGTTGTATGCACAGCTCTTTCCATGCTTGTACCTTGGTAGGAAATATGCAATTGAGAACATTATTATGGCCCAGGCCACTGCTATGCCAAAGCCCACTGTTAGATTTGTATCGACCTTACCACCAAAGTATATCAAACCAAAGTTATCATATGTTACAAGCCAGTGACCGAATGACGTCTGGTATATTAATGTCCATGCTGCAGCACCCAATAAGCCACCAAGCACGGCGAAAATTGCATCCCTTCTTCCCTCGCCAAGTGCCATCCATACTGTGCCAGGCACGTATCCGGATATTGCTATACCTGTACCAAATATTGCGCCGCCCAGTGCAACACCCCAGACGTAATCCGGTTTAATTCCCCAGTGGAATCCAACACCAAGTGCTGCCAGGCCATATAATGCCAGAGCGCCTGCACCTATTGCAATTGCTATACACCCAACAAAAAGACGGTCTTCCCATTTACCCAATCTTATGAGGACCTCAGGGTTTGATATGCCCCATGCCTCTGCAAGGCCACCTATTAACATCCCTATAAAAAGGCCTATCCATTCCCATGCTGTTACGCTTATCATATTTTATCCTTCAATATGACTTTTTTGTCATATTAAATGAATAATTGTATGGTAATATTTTAATTAAATAACTAATATATAAGTATATTATTTTTAATATTAAAAAATATTTACGATTAAAATTATAGGCTGTGTGTAAGATTATCTATTCTGCCACCATCAACAACAAGCACCTGACCGTTCATATATTTTGAGGCATCGGTTGCAAGGAATAAGGCAGCATCTGCTATGTATTCGGGTTTTCCAAACATTTTCAATGATGTTCTTGAAATGAAAGAATGTTCAAGATTTTTTATCTCTTCACTGGTTTTACCACCTATCGTCATATCTGTTTCTATCCATCCTGGTGCTATGGCATTTACCCTGACACCGGTACCTGAAAGGTCAAATGCAAGCCTCTTTGTTAACATAATGACGCCCGCCTTTGATATGGAATAAAATGTGGTATTGCTCGCTGCTGTTCCAACACCTGCATTTGATGCCATATTTATTATTATGCCCTTATTCTTTTTGATATCCTCAAGGCATTCCTTTGCAGCGTATATTTGGCCCATAAGATTAACAGAAATCATTTCATTAACCTTTGCGTCGTCAAAATCATCCCATGAGAGTAAATGCCACATGCCGGCGTTGTTTACCAGAATATCTATTGTGCCCATTTTTTTATGTATTTCCTCTATCATATTTTTTACGCTGTCATGGCTAGAAACGTCCGCCTGAAATATTTCTGAACCCGGTAATTTTTCCCTTAAAAGTTCTGCAGATCTGGCATCATGATTATAGTTAATGGCTATTCTTGCACCCTCTGCACTGAATTTTTCCGCAATGGCACGTCCAAGACCCTTTGATGCACCAGTTATTAAAACTATTTTATCCTTTAGAAGATTCATAATTTTTAATAATGCGCCCATTTATAAAATATTTTTTTTATTCCAATTTAATATAATATTTATTTATTCAAATATTTAAAAAATTTAAATATAAAGGTAAAATTATGAAACATGATTAATGTCGGTCTTTATTACAAGGTTAAGCAGGGCCATGAAAAGGATTTTGAAAACGCATTTGGCAATGTTGTTAAATTATTAAAAAGCTCTGATGTTGGTTTTCTGGATGGAAAATTATACAAGGAAGTTGACTGCCCAAGGGAATACATGATATACACTGAATGGAAGGACATAGATTCATTCAAAAACTTTCTGAAAATGAAGGAATATAATCAAACTGTGGATTATGGAAAAACTATTTTGGAATCCATGCCAAGGCATAAAATATTTGGAGAATCAAAGGAATAAATTTAATAAAATTTATAATCTATTTTAATATAAATAGGCAATGGAAATTAATTATAAGGCAGGTACAATAATTTCAGATTTTAACGACCCTGAGATATTTGTATTTGATAAAAGAATAAATATGTACAGGGCACCTGCATACAAATATGCTGAAATTAAAAGAAAATATCCTGATGTTACTGATAATGTTTTTAAGGACATAAAGCTTGATATATCATCAGAAATATCATTAAGGCCATACCAAAAAAAATCTCTTGAACTCTGGGGGAAAAATAATTATTCTGGAACAATAGTGCTTCCCACAGCTGCAGGGAAAACCATAGTTGGAATATATGCAATAACAATGCTAAAGGTACCAACAATTGTTATAGCACCAACGATTGAGCTTATACAGCAGTGGAGGGAGAAGCTTAAAAATTTTTTAAAAACTGACATAGGCCAGGTCGGCGGTGGCGAGAGGGATGTAAAGGATATTAGCGTATCAACATACGATTCTGCATATTTAATGGCGGACTCCCTTGGGAATAGATTTAAGTTCATTATAGCTGATGAGGTGCATCATATGGCATCTGAAAGCTACATACAGATAGCAAAGATGTATGCCGCACCCTACAGGCTTGGATTAACCGCAACGTATGAAAGGCCGGATAAAATGCATGAGAGCCTTGAAACTTATATGGGTGGTAAGGTTTTCGAGCTTGGATATGAGGAATTAAATGATTTTATATCAAATTATAAAATTGTTCGAATTCCCATTGAATTAAGCGAGGAGGATGAAATAGAATATCAGAAAAATCATGATATCTTTATTTCATATCTAAGAAAAAGGGATATTAAGTTAAATGGCAATATGGACTTTGAACACTTTATAATGACATCCTGGAACCAGGAGGGACGCGAGGCCCTGCTTGCATGGAGAAGGGCCAGGGAGATAGCATTTAATGCTGAGAAGAAAATCGAATATTTAAGGTATTTATTAAGTAAGCATGCCGGAGAAAAAATTATTATTTTTTCAGAGGACACTGCAACGGCATATACCATTTCAAAGGAATTTCTGGTACCTGCAATGACATACATGACACCTGGAAGGGAGAGAAAAAAATATCTGGAAATGTTTAAAAATGGTGAGATTACCGTGCTGGCAACATCCAGAATCCTGGATGAGGGTGTTGACGTTCCGGATGCATCCATAGCCATTATAATGAGCGGATCAGGCAGTACCAGACAGTTCAGGCAGAGGCTTGGAAGAATTTTAAGGCCCTCCGAGGGTAAATCAAGCTATTTATATGAGCTTATATCTGCAGGAACTGCAGAATATGGCACATCAAGAAGGAGGAGAAAGGGTGTTCCCGTCGGAATTGATGATAGCAAGGAAGACTAAAAATGGTTTAATATTTCCAATCTTCCTGTCCGGTGAAAATTCGGATTATATAGATAATGTGCTGGATATTTTTACAAAAAATATCGGAAATAAAAAGGAGATAATAGAAAAAAATCTGAAGGAACTTGAGGCAAAATCCTCAAATAATAAAATTATAAGGGCAATTTCAACAGTAATCTACAGGAATTCAATCTTTGAACCGCCTGTTTCTGTAAATGCACCTGAATTAAGGTATGATGTCTTTAAGGCTGCAAGGATACCTCCCCTGGATTATGAGGAAAAGATTGAAATTTTAAAAGATGTAATGGAAAAGTACGGATTAACATACGATGAGATAATTTCTGGACTCTATGCAGATCGTGATAATGAACAGGTTTTAAGGGCTGTTAAAACCGATGATGTTTGGCAGATAGCCAGAATATATAATCTTGAACAGATAGAGACAATACTGATGAAATGCACTGAACTAAGGATAACAGAGGCATCGGACTGGAATTATGCACTAAGGTCCATTAAACTGCTGGGTCTTCTTTATGAAACACATACAGATGGCGAAAATCTGAATTTTATAACGGTGACCGGACCAGTATCAATTTTCGAAAATACAGAAAGGTATGGTACAAGGTTTGCCATGCTTATTGAGAAATTATACAAAATGGATAAATGGGCAATAGATGCAGATATAAAAATAAAGGATAAATATGACAAAAGTGAGAGTGTGTACAAGCTTAAAATAGGCGATAATGTATCTTATTATTTGCCTGACAGGAAAATAAATGAGGATACACCATCATACAGTTTCTTAAAAAAGGCAGAACCATTAATTATTAAAAATAATGTATATTTTCCAGATTATATAATAAATATAGATGGTAAGGATGTATATATAAATATTTCAAATCTCAGGTATTTAAAGCAGGACTCAAAGACAGAAAATGAGGTTAAAAAATATGTTAACTGGGAAAACGTCTATGTTCTAAGGGATAAGGAAAAAATGATTCCCGGTAGCATCTGCTTTTACAATGATATAGATTACAATGCATTAAAAAGGTATCTTGAAGAAAAGTATTCAAATAATATCTCAATTAAAAAGGAAATAGATGAATATTCAATAAATGAAATAAAGAAAAATATAGAGAAATTGTATCCGGATACAGAAAAGATCATCAATTATATAGAATCCGAGGGGCTTATACCCGAAAGGCTCCTCCCAGCACTTGGATACAAATTGAAATGGAGGGGACTTGACCTTATTATAGTAAAAAAATAATTATATATAATTCCAGAGTTTGTCCTGCCATAAATCATATTCCTCTGTTATTTCCTTGATATTAATTATATTAAAACCATTTGATTCCTTAGATTTATTATATAATTCCATAAGCTGTTCAAAGTTTAAATGTGCCAGTTTATCGAAATATTCGCGGATTTTCTTTTTAATTTCAGGATGAAAATCATTTATCTTATCACCCCTGTAAAGCACCCTGAAATATTTTTGATCCCCAAGGGTTACATGAAATATTCTCCATGTTATGTCCATTTTTTCCTCGTTTTTAAAATAATTCCCGGTTAAATTGGCCAGGGCTGGAACAACATCAAAATCCTTTTCATTGTTAAGCTGAAATGCAATTTCAAGCCCCTTCATTATAATAAATTATATTATTATATAACTATTTTATTAATGTTCAAATTAATCCTTTTTGATAATTCTATCATGAATTATGTACCATGTACCCAGCCCTATAATTCCCATTGTGCCATCGGCATCGTAAAGTTTTATCTCAATAACAACGGATTTATGACCGGCCTTAATTACATCGGAAACAAGCCTGAAAGGACCCCTGTGCATTGGATTTAAAAAATTGATTTTAAGTTCCTGAGTGACCTGATCAGAACCATTGTTTACCGTCATTGCTGTAAGCCCACCTATAAAGTCTGCTGCAGCCATCATCATCCCACCATTTAATACCATGCCTGCCCGTGTTATCCTTTCTGAATATGGCATGGACATTTCACAGTGGCCCTCTTCAACTTTGGTTATTTCCAGGCCAAGATATGAAAAAACCTTATCTGCAGAGAAAAGTTCGTTCAGTGCCTTTAAATTACCGGCCAAATTCATGGCCTTTTCTATTCTTCCTGGCATGCATACTAATTACTTTTTTGTTTATAATTCTACTTAATAATTAGAAGATAAAAATATTAAATTAAATCAATAAATAGACTATTATAAGGCTAGGATAATATTATATAGAATATTAAAATATGGAAAGGGAGATAGCCTCGTGATAAAAAATAGCATTAGAAATCATAATTAAATCAAAATCGACGCCATTATGATCGGGGATATTTTCACTGGGGTGATTCATAATGGAGGCACAGGTAGGTAATGAGGGCGTCAGCCAGGTGGTACTTGAGGCGGTAAACATAGACTTTTCATATGATAATGGCTACAAGGTATTTGAAAATATAAACATAGAGGCGGATAGTGGTAAATTTGTGGCCATTATTGGACCATCAGGTATTGGCAAATCAACACTTTTAAGGAT
This sequence comes from Acidiplasma aeolicum, assembly GCF_001402945.1. Lineage (GTDB taxonomy): Archaea > Thermoplasmatota > Thermoplasmata > Thermoplasmatales > Thermoplasmataceae > Acidiplasma > Acidiplasma aeolicum. The sequence goes on along the minus strand of NZ_LKBG01000242.1, from coordinate 18,045 downwards.
TCTTGGCGGTTTTTTAAAACCCGATAGGGGTGAGGTCAGATTGATGGGCAGGGTTTTGCACGAACCAACCCCGGAGGTTGCCCTTATACATCAATCCATTGTAACATTTCCATGGATGACGGCAGAGGAGAATGTAATGCTTTCCATGAAGACCAAGAACATGGACCGGGAAAAAATGGAGGAAAAGGCAAGGGAGGCCCTGGCCAGGGTCGGCCTTGAGGGTTTTGAGGACCTTTATCCAAAGGAGATGAGCGGTGGTATGAGGCAGAGGGTTGCAATAGCACGTGCCTTTGCCGCGGACCCCTACATATTTTTAATGGATGAGCCATTTGCCCATCTGGATGAGCTTACCGCCGAGGGGTTGCGCCAGGATATATACAATATATTATTTAGTGGTGAAACACCACTTAAATCAGTTATAATGGTTTCACACAACCTTACAGAGGTTCTTGAGCTCGCCGATGTTATATACATACTTAATAATATTCCTGCCACAGTGGTAGGAAAGGTTGATGTAAATATGCCAAGACCCAGAAACCCTAGAAATGATGATTTTAATGCAAATCTTGACATGCTATACAGTTATTTAACGCCACCGAGGAAAAGAGAATGAGGGGTAATAATGAATCAGATAGTGCTGATAATTCTGGCGGTAATGGCCACAGCGGGACGGGTAATAGGCCTGATATTAATATCAATATTAACAGGCTGGTTTCTGGCCTATGCATCCATAAAATCAAAGTTTTTTGAGAATACATACATAATTTTAATAGAGATTTTTGAATCGGTACCGGTAATAACATTTTTCCCTGTTGTTCTTATTATATTCATAGACCGGGTTGGAGGGCCACTTGGTGTTGAAATGGCTGCAGATTTTCTGGTTTTCACTGCAGTTGTATGGAATATATGGATGGGGGAATACCAGGCATTTAAAACAGTTCCACGAGAAATGGTTGAGGTTGTTGAGAATTCTAAATATAAGTTATTTGGAAAATTAAGAACGCTTTACATACCATTTTCGATACCAAGAATAGCAGCCAATTTATTTCCAAGTGTTTCTGATGGATTTTTTTACATAACAGTAAGTGAGGTATTTGAGGTTGGAATACATACATACCAGACATTCGGCATAGGGTCTGTGCTTGATACATTTGTTGCAGATGGCAATACATTTTTAATAGAGATGTCTCTTTTAATTCTAGGTATTATTATTGTGGCCATTATTCTAATTCTCAGGGAGTTCTCAAAATATGCTGTTAGCAGATACACACTGGATAATGATGCACCTGTTTTAAAACGTGGCAGGATTAATCTCAGGGAAACAGCAAGGGTCTTTGCAGTGATATCAAAGAACCCATTCTCCAGACTGTCCAGATATTATAAATACAGGGAAAATGAGAGCCATGAGGAAACATATGAGAAAAAGGTCAAAAAACAGAAATATTTAAAATATATATATGCAGCCGCAGGAATTTTTCTTTTAATATTAATATTATATGCTGCTGTTTCAACCATAATATCGGTAAAATATAATGAATGGATGTATTTATTCTCAAAAACAAAGATGCTCCTCACAGGCCTTGGATTTGACTATTTAAGGGTATTAACAATATTGCTTGTATCCATGGCTATAGCCATATTTCTAGGATACTATCTTGCAGTCAATAAGCATGCGGAGCTTGTTGGAATCCCATTAATACAGACATTAAGTGCCTATCCTGCACCAATATATTTCCCATTTATATTTATAGCAACAGAACCTTTTATGTTCAGCGTTTTTGGTGGTACTGCAAATGAACTTTATGTACTTTTCCTTGGATTTGTAAGCACGTTTTATTATGTATTTTACTCATTCTGGATGGGGGTAAAGGCAATGCCAGCAGAATACTGGGAAATAACAAGGAACCTAAAACTTGGCTATTTTAAAAAGATGAGGAAGGTTATCATACCATCAACATTTCCATACATGATAAGTGGAATCTCATCCACAATAAACAGTGCGTGGGGAGGTCTTATGATAGGTGAATACTGGCCCCATATATATGGTACTCATTCACTGTATGTCCATGAGGGATTAATGAAAACAATAGATGTTGCAACAGGTACAGGAAATATAGCACTTGCGGCATGGGGTTCATTTATATTCGGTATAATAGTGGCAATATATTCTGTTGTATTTACAAGGAAAATGATGGATCTGGCACAGAAAAAATACGTGGCAGAAGAGGGTGTTTATGCTGCATAATTTTTTAAATAATTTATTTTTATTGTGTCATTAATATTATAAATAAAAATGTTATATGGTAATTATGGATGTTATTGATCCTGATGCTAGAATTGCTGATCTGGTTGGACTTTTATATGTTTTAAACAATATATTTAACGGAAAAACTGATCTGTACAAGCTGGAGAAGGAAATGGAAGTTGATATTGATGATTTAATGCCCATAGTATACACCGCTGAAAGATTGGGGCTTGTTGCCGTTGAATCTGGGGATATAAATATTTCAGATAAGGGTAGGGAATACATAAAATCCGGCATGATTCAGAGGAAAAAAATAATAAACAATTCATTAAGGGATATAGAACCTTTCAAAACTGCAATTGAATTAAAATCATTTAGCCTGGACGATATACTTGAAAAATTGAAGGATAATGGTGTTCAGACATTCAATAATCCGGATGGTTTACATGATCTGGAGGTAATTTTAATAGAATGGGGTGTTTATTCACGCCTTCTTAAAAAAACAGATGATGGTTTTGAGGTAAACACACAGGATCAATCATAGTATATTTTTCCAGAGTTCATAATCTGATTTCCTCCTTCTTATAAGCATGTTTGTCCAGTATTTGTGTATAATAAATTTTGGTATGGAACATGAATAGTTTTCCTGATTGTTATTTTTTATAAAGTTGTATTCAATATCCTCAAGTATTAAATCCTTTATCATATTTTCAGTTAAAATGTAATAGGTATCAAATGCGGTATCAGCAAGCATCCATATCAGTTTTTTTCTGTTCCTTTTAAAATCTATATAATTTAAGATTTCTATTCTTGTCTGCCTATCAATTGATTGTGACTGCTGTATGGATTTTATTATCTCATTAAAAAGATTGGTTCTGCCAATTCTTCTCTGTGAAAAATCAAGGTTAATTAAGTCAAAACTATCATTATTTACAAAGACTATTTTGACATATCGGTAATCGTTATCTGCAAGTCTTACCTTAAAGATAACATCATTATCCTCATTATATATTTTAATGCACTCGATATCATCAAACATCCTAAAAAGTTTTATGGCTGCAGAGAATATTTCTTTCTTTTCACCCTCAGATCTCTCTGCAAGCTTGCAAACCTTCCTTAAACCCTGCCTCTTAATAATTTCGGGTTTCATATATATACTCAATTAAAAACTATTTTAATAATTTAACCTTTAACCGTGAAACTTAAATTTGAATCAAAACTGCTTTTATAAAAAATGGTTACTGTATGAATAAAATATATATTTTTATCCAAAGTAGTTAAGATCCTCCCGTGAATTTTTATTTTTGGATTCTTCCTTCATTTTCTCTGTAATTTCCTCAATCTGCCTTGCCTTTTCATCTATATCCTTAAGATCAATTTTGCTTCTCAGGATCTTCGATAAAACCATTATAATTTCCCTTGCACCCTTTGGATCCGCAAAATAACCAGAGGTCTCGCCCATAAGACATGCGCCGTCTATTGAAAACATTTCCTTGCCAATGCCAAGTATTAGTGCTGCAGAACCAACTATTCCGCCACTGGGTTCACCTGATGGAAATGATACACCGGCTTTTTCAAGTGGTTTAACAAGTTTTTTATCACTTACCGCCCCGAGCACCTTTGGCTTTTCAACTATCTTGCCTATGCTATATCCACCAAGGGTATATATCCTTGAGATATTATATTTATTAAGATAATTTAGTATTTCATATGAAAGTTCATACTGGCCTTCCTGTGTCGTTCCCTGAAAATCACCCGCAATAACAATTAAATCATTCTTTTTCCCGGTTTTTTTATAATATATTGAGTCCCTAACAAGGTGTATTTTATTGTCAAAAATAAAAACCTGAGGTGGCAGATATTCTGAAAATATGTCCGCCATTTTCTTCATTTTTAATTTTTCTATAAAATAATCTGCAGTAATCTTTCCAACGTTGCCAATACCAGGCAAACCGCTAACAAGGATGGGATTTTCAAGTTCTGGCTCCTCATATTTTTTAAATATTATTTTTTCCATCATCATCACTTTCCTTCAATTTAATTCTGTACTTTTGAAATTTATCAGCAGGAGAATATTTCATGGGTATTGCCATTTCGGTACTTCCACCACATTTAGGGCATATTTCCTCAAGTGTATAAATATTGCATTTCCTGCATTTCCTAATTAATGTTTTCATTATAATTTATTCCTCTCTATTAAATTCAAATGAAACGTTATTTTTTTTGCTTTTGGTTTCTATAACATTAATTACATTTTTTAACTTTTCCTCTGCGGACTTATAATCTTCGTCTATTACTGTTATTTTATACCTTGGTGCACCAATATATGTAATCTGCACATCCTTATCATCTATAAGGTCATCGGTTAAAACATTTTTTATTGTTTCAATTCCATTGGGTGCCAGGGAATACATTTCCAGATAACCACCAATTTTTACCGTGGGTATTGCTATATTTTCCTTTGCTATTTTAATAAGAGAATCTTTCCATTTTAAATCCTTATCTTTTAAAAAATCCTTGCTTGATGCGGCCTCAAAGAAAGCAGAGTAAAGTGTTCCATATTCTGTTAATAATAAATCCTCTATATCCTCCCTTTCCTTGCTTTCATTAATATTTTCCTCCTCAAAAAGCATGTCTAAAAGTTTATGAGCCTTCTGTTCGTTTTTCCATTCCTCTATTTTTTCCCTTTTTTGATGTTCGTTTACACGCTTTAAGGAAAGATCTACATGATTTCTTGATGGGTCAACGTTTAGAACCTTGCATACTGTCCTCTGATTAACCCGTAAATAATCCTTAATATGCTTTATCCAGCCTGTGGCAACCTCTGTAATATGGACAAAACCTGATACACCGGGATATTCATCCAGATCAACAATTGCCCCGTAGTTTTTAACTTCCTTTACAGTGACAACCACAAGGTCGCCTGTATCCGGGATATCCCTAGGCATGATAACACCTCATAATTTAACTTTTTCCACCAGCTCACCGGATGTTGAGAGTGTGGCACCGGTTGGTTTTGCAAGAGTGGACCCGCATATGTTGCAAACAACCTGTGAGGATATTTTTGAATAAACCACCTGCTCGTTTCCACAGTTTTTGCATTTGATTTTTACAAATGAATTCCCAACGTTTTTTAATTTATGAAATTCGTCTGCCATAATTTTCACGCCTCCACTATTTCAAATTTCTTTGCCCTCTGGCCTTCTGGTGTTATAGATTTCTTGCATACAGTGCATTTCAATCTTAATGCTATTCTTTTAGTTGGTTTTTCCCTGCCCTCGTACCTTGGCCTTGGGAAACCTCCATAACCTGATGTTACCCTTCTAAACCTTCTCTGACCTGCCCTTAACTCACTTGCCTTTCTTTTTCTTACCCTCTCAACATCATGAATCGTATGTTTTTTGCAATATGGACAGTAAGTTTTAATCTGCTTTGGCATTTTCATTTTAATTTACACCTTTTTACTATATTTTTTACTTATATATAACATTTGACAGTTAATTATATAATTCTTAAAATCATTGTGGTTTAAATTCATTCCAATGATGCCATAAAATTTATTGATATATAGGATATTTTAGTCCAGGTTGATTAAGGTTTTAAGTTAATACAATTTCTTTTTCACAAATATCATAAATCACATAATGATTAATTAACAAAATAGTTAGATATAAGGAATTAGAATAATAAGTTACTTTCTCTTAAAACTCCCCAAGCTACTATAATTTTGCCTTTTTTTCCTCTTTAAATTTGTATACAAAAAATAGATACCTGAGACAGCCATTACAAATGATGTGATCTGGTAAGCTAATGAATTAGTATTAATAAACAAAATAAAATAAAAGACTCCAAATATTCCTGAAACAATTAAAAGAATTGAGGCAACTACAGAAATAATAAAATATTTTAAATTGTTTTTATCCATGAGGTTTCGTACATTCGCAAGCCTGTTTTTCATCTCTATTTAATAATGTCAACAGGCATTTAAATCTTGTGCATCATTTTTCCTTAGCCTTGAATATATAACATCTGACCTTATTTCACATACATAAGTTCAATCCATCCAAAGTTAAAAACAAAATTTAATTCATATCTAAAATCCTTCTCGTTACACTTTGCCTTGTACAAAATTTCCTTTGTAGTTATATGTGTAAGCTCGCAATAATATCCAAGGTTTCTTAATTTAAATGTTAAAGTGAGAAATAATTTTACTTTAAGATTATCAAACCATCTTCGCAGGTCCTCATTAAGAAGCGGTTACTGATACTTCTGCTGGATCGTCATAAGAACATAAAGACTGGCTAGATAAAAGTATTCTATTAATAAATTAAATGGACCGGTCGGGATTTGCTTAATGTTTTAAGGGAATACTATTTCTCATTTACTTCGTCCTTCACAGAAATTCCCTTATCAGATATTGATAGAGCAACAAAATGAGCACTGTTCCCTGCGGCATATGTTAGATCAAATATGTAGAGATAATCAGAAACGTTCTTTGACCTGAATGCCATTATGTTGATCGCCAGAACAACAATGGATACAACTATAACAAGAATTAAGTGGTATACATAACGATTCATGATTGTCTGGCACTCCTTTTAACTCTATTCTTCCTACTTATGTGAGCACTCAGAATAAAATATACTCCAGCGATAATGGAAACTATGGAAATCAAAGTACCAAATGAATACAATATTTGAACATTAAATAAACCTAATAAACCCACAACACCTAAAGTTAGAAATATAATTCCAAATGTTGATAGGAATGATGCCCTAATTCCTGCTTTTTCTGTATGCACTCAAACCACCCTGAATGAATAATCTAACCATCGCAGCGAAAATTAACATTATACCAATTACAAATGAACCTGCCCATACTAAGGATTTTACTCCCAAGTAAAATGCTAGAACCCCGAACGAAAATAAAGTGATTCCACTAACTAAACTCATCATGCCAGTTCTGAAAAGCCAAGGGGAGTCTTTTTCCATTATAAAAATAACTGCCACCCCAATAGAGGCTATGGAAAAAACCAATGGCAAAACTATTGGCAATGCCGATATGAAATTTCCATTAAACTTTAGGTTGTTAGATAGAAATATTGACACATATAGAAGAGCTAAACCAACAATATAAAAAAGAAGGGACTTATAGATGTTCTCATATCGCATATTTACTTCCCTTTTCTCAATCTTATTAAGCCCCAGTGCAACATTGAATTACATTATACGCATCCTCAGTGCACTCTCCTGCTTTATAAATACAATAGGCACACGCAAGAACATCAAGACTAAAGCATATAAGGCAAGCAGGTAACGTTAAAAAATCAAAGCAAGCTGCAAGACAATCTGGTAAAACTAGACACTCTGCGCATATCTCCTCAATGTCAGGAACACTAAGAACGCAATCCGTGAGACTCAATGCATTCTCCAGGCAACATGTAAAATTAAAATCCATTAAGGTCACCTTGTAAGATAGTTCCATCACATCAATTGCCTTCAATTTATTTCGATTGCTTTCATATGCTTCAGGAAATGCGCTCAGAAGAGACTCCATTTTACTGTAAATCCACTTTCTCTTTTCTGAGGCACCATTATCTAATTTATTTATAACAAAACTTAAGTCCTTTGCAACCGATAAAAAGTCTCCGTTATAATTTATGCTTATAGGTAAAGCGAAAAGGTCAACATGGGTTGGGTCCTTTGGTGAAACGTTGATAGATAGAAACAATGCACCTTTGTTGTTTTCAAGTGGAACTATATTCCCTTCTAAGTATATTATGGCCTCATCATCGGCAATCTCAAAGTATAATGAATAAGCTTTTCCAGACTGAGATATTTTTTTCTCTGAAAGTTCATAATCCATCTCTCGAAATGATAGGGTGTAATTTTGAGTTTTATCAGAAAAAATTAGAGAAATGTTTTTCACACCGCTATTAGCAAACGTTTGAGGCGTTTGAATTTTTGGGGAGATCTTTCTAGGTTTCTTGTAAGTAATAACCTCAGTTTTTATTTCATCTTTATCCTTTGTCACTCGTACTACTTCTGACATTGTGAGTTCCTGCTTTCTGCTACCCATAATAAAAGAAGCAAATCATCTTATATAAATATATTCACATTTATTAGTAAACCCTGTAGTTCAGGGCATTTTTTAATATATAGAAGATGCGCCGGGATTTGATTAACGTTTTGAGGGGATACTTACCAAAATAGCACAATCTGCTCTGTAGCACATTAGTCACATTTCAAAGGTTATTACAGGTATTACTTGTTACAAGTGTAACATTTTGGGGGCAGTGTCTTTTAGTTTAATAGGAATTACTGCTCTTCCAGAAGCTCCACCATCTGCTTATTGATTCCTTTCCTATCCTCCCGTTCATTTCGTGAGAAAACGTGAGACCGCTGTACTTCATTCCAATAGTCATAGTCTATTCTGCTATTCCTCCTTTCTTTTTTGATTAATACCATCTATTTCCACAACCCCTCATACTTTTCTTTCAGGTTATTGAGTTCCTGTCCTCCGCTCAAATTTGATACTGTTTTCAAGATAGCGGTAAACAAAGGCAAGAGCAATCATTATCACTAATGAAGGCAACGCCGCATACAGTGCAAAGTCCCTGAAACTAAGATAGGCATTTGCTACAAGCACATAAACTATGAAAAATATGGCCATCCCACCTATGATATACCTGTGAACGTGTTTTGAAACCATTTTTCACTTCCTCTTTGAATTTTCAAAGAGTTCTCTCATTCTCTCTTGTCTTGAACCGCTTTTTAGGCTTTTTATATATCCGACTGTTCCCACAATTACGATTACCGGTAACAAACCCAGATCAATAAAGGCCAGAACATGTGAATGTATGACCATTATCGCAATTGCTCCGATTAATAAAAACGCTATGAAGAGGAAACCTGCGATAAGACTCAAATAACTAACTGGTTTATGATATTTTACCACTATAATCATCCCACGTTAATGTAAACTATCTAGCATACACCTACCTTTTGGCATATGTACTCGGCTCCCCCGTCCCTAGGCTCATTCTTGATGGTCGAAGTTGATGTTTCGGCACAACTTCTGATTTGGAGCTCGATCGAGTGCAGTTCGCCCTTCTCGTTCTTAGTGTAACTTCCATTTATGTTTTGGTATCCCTTAATAATGTCCCAAGAAAATTCATCCCATTGGTAGAACTCTTCGTGCGTTTTTCTTCCGGATAGAGTTTCTACCTCAGACAGTAACTTTACGCCTTCTTTAGAAAACACTACATTTCCTTCCATAGTTCCTATAGTACTAATAAGAATATAACATTTACTATAGTCGCTATAGAAACATAGCCTTTGGATTAGATTACTTAGATCGATTCCTTTCTGGCACCTCAAGGAGTGCTCTGAAGGAATCTATTGTTGTAACTACTACGTTTTCCCAAAGTCCCTGATATTTGTCAATGAGTTCTTTGTTAGGAACTATGATTATCACGCGAAGATTGGTGCTCTTGATTCTGTCTTTCAGGTCTTCCATACTGTGCTTCAGGCCTGTTTCGATCTCAACCATGAAGAAATCGGTTTCGATGTCGAATGCACTCCTTTCTCCTGTGGTGGATATTCTATTGATGGTTACATCGAGATCATTCAGGATTCCCACAACCTGGCTTTGCATCCCAGTGTGAAGGTTAGTCAGATTTGGACTCCTGGAATAGTACATGACTATTGGCTTTCCATCTCTGATGTATTTCACTCTGCCCACTTCGTTGTTGTTCTTTAGGTCTTCCAGTGCGGATTTCAGCCTGAGCTTCGCCTGATCCTTCGTGATACCGTACTTCTCGGCAATTATCTTTCCCATCTCTGTCGCGTAGGACATTCTCTCGCTCAGGATTTCCAGGGCCTCCCTCCTGTAGTCGATAGCCTCCCCTCTCCCTCCGACTCCCTCTTCCCTCCTTGGCCCCGATACTACTGCGGCGACTTTTTGCATCTCCTTGTGCTCCAGGCCGTTTGATACATACGTGAAGACCGGCGAGAAGGATGATCCTTCAGGGAACTCTATGTCAATGAACTGCCTTGGCTGGAGTATTTCTACGGCGTATTTCATTAAAGGGTTATAGGAAAGCATGTTTAGATCTGCATCTCCGAGCCTGAATGTGAATTTTGTACCGAAATTGGCACGCATCTCAGGCAGGATGTCGATTAGATTCTGCGTGATTATCCAGAGCATGCCCTTGTCCCTTATCTCGCGGGACATTACATCCAGGATTGTATGATATGACTTGGTCAGGCGATGGGCTTCGTCTATCAGGATGAGAACGTCGTTTCTCCTGCGCTCTTCCATTTCCCTGTATATCTGCCTAAGCATAAGCTCGGCATAGAAGTTCTGAGCCTGTTTTGTTGGTAGGGATGAGAAATCAAAGACGATACTGCCATTACCCAGCGTTACGCTTCCCATAGCTTCAATTACGAGAGTCTTCACGTTCTGTTCAATGGCGTTCAATGCTTCGACCTGATTCTTGGACGCGGATCTCTTCCTATCATTCAGCCTCTTCATGAAATCCTTCCAGCTATTGCATTCAGAAGCAAGCTCCTGCAAGAATCCTGGGGTCTGTTGAAGCTGTATTCCGGATGAAGTTTTCTCGCCAAAGAATGCAGTCATGTATGCCTCTGAGAAGGCATTTACATCCCTGAATGGATTGGGAAGACATTCTTTTGCATCTATGACCGGAATCCCAAGATGCAATTCATGGTCGTTTGGCTTGAATGAGAATATGATTATTTCTTTGTCACTGAATATCGATATAAGGTGGGTGGTTAGATAGCTCTTGCCCTGTCCTGACACTCCCGTTATTGATACATTCCTGTTTCCCTTGTGCAGCACATAGTCCCTGAGGGAAGATGCCTTTGGAGAGCATTCTTCTCTCCTGTACTTTCCTCGCTCGGTATCAGGTATGATTGCGTATGCGATCGCAGTATGACCTGCGAACCTCTTGAGCCTTTTCTCTGGATGATAGAATAGCCTTTCCTCATTCCTCATGGGCAATTCGATTATGGGTCTGGATAGGACCTTTCGTGAATTGATCAGATCAGAAAAGCCCATTTCTCGCATATTCCTGTCTTCGCATTGCAAATATTTATCCATTCTGTCTACCTCTTGACGATGAACTTCCTGTGCACGGAGAGCGTTATGGTATGGTGCTCGATCTTCACCGTTCTGGTCTCGACGAGATACAGCAGCACAGCAGCACCAATAACAACTGCCAGAATCACCGAGTATGTGAATCCCAGAACCAGATAAAGAAAATGCAGGGGAGCCAGGACAAAAATAGAAAATATCAGTATGAACACGAGAGCGATCATTGCATAGTAGATCAGAACAATGCCTCCGACAACAACTATCAGGAATGCTGAAGCTGCAAGAACCATCAGGAACGCGTTTCCCGATACCAACCATTGAAGGAGCATCGGCCAGAACTTGGGATCAAGGAAACCAGCCAGGATCATGACCAGCGCCATGCCAGGAAATACCACAGTGAACAGTTTTTCGACTTCCATAATTCACCTCTGCGCCCTGAATCTCCTGTTTGGCGTGAGTGTCGAGGATATGGATGCCTCTTCGCGCTTGAATATCAGTCCTCTCCTCGTTATCACGAGATCCATCCTCATAACAGGATTTGACTCATATTCCACGTAGCTTATGTCAGGATTCCGCTCCATGAACTCCCGTATGGCGGCTATCTGCCGTCTATCCTCAAGCTCATACTGGTTCACTGTGTTCTCTATGATTGTTTCCTGTAGCCTTTCTAGGGTGCCTTTCCTCTCCGGTCTCACTATCTCGTAGTGCACCATTTCAGGCTGAACAATACCTGTGTATTCAGGCTCATTTCCGTCTACAACTATTCTCTGCCTTCTACTCATTTTCATCTTCTCCTTTGAAGAAGGCCAGCCAGGTCTGTGCTTTCGCAAGCAATTCCTCTACGGTAAGACTATCCGGCTCGGTGGAGAGTATCCTTGACAATTGATGAGAAGGGAATTTTCTCACGAAATTCCTTTTAAGCTCCGATATGGAGACCCTCCTCGCCTGCTGACCCTCTTGCATGACTTAATGATGGAATCCAGGGTATTGTATCGTTTTAGATACCTGACAAATTAGTTCTCTAAAAAGTTCTAATTGGCGTTGTGTGAGTGAAATCGCATAGGTCACATGTCCAGTTAATCTCACCTTTCACACGGCGGTTTTTATATTTCTTCTCCTGGGGTACTACGTCCTCATAGTGAGGAGTAAGCTCCTTCTTGTTGCAATTCGGACATTTGAAACTTAGTATATCCTCCCAGTTTTCGTAGAGGATCTTGCAATCAGAGACGAACATTTCAGAGTTCTTTACGAACTCCCATTTTCTGCTCGGATCTTTCTCCATCATGTCTATGTATATCTGGTCTGGCAGCAGCAGGAAACTGATCTCACCAGAGAAATTGCCTACAAACCTCCTCAGATATCCTTGAGATACAAGTTCTTTGACGTGTTTGTCTAATGTTCGGTGACTCATTTTCCCTTTGAAAATCCAGTACAGGTCAGATGTTCTGGGTTCTAAGCTCTGTTCCCGGATTGCGTTAACAATAAGCTCGCACTTCTTACATGTAAGGATGAACTCAATAGGATAGAGTTCTGAAAGTGAATCTTTCATCTATACGGTTGGCTAAAACGGCATCTTCATTATAGCCTTTCCGTTGGACACCATGCAATTTAATCTGGGGTTTCAGAAACCAAGGCTACGTCGATTTCTTTTCATCTTCAATTCTGAGACCAGTTGATGAAATGGACAGTGCAACGAGATGAGCACTGTTTCCTATTATGTAAACCATGTCCAGCACAAACAGATAAGACGTTACATCTCTGTAAACGAATGCCAATCCGTTTATTGTAAGGATAACCAACGATAACTCGGTTATGAAGATAAAATGATAGTTGCCAGCTTGGTTAATGATTCACCTTTTCCCTTATTAGGATCACTGTTTGACTTGGATAACTGGTCCCCGTGGTTTACCCTGTATCGTAACAGAAGGTAGACAAGTGACAAAGCTCCAGCGATCCAAGACACGATTGATGAGATCAAAGGTGCTAGCGGGCTTTTCGGGAACACCGCTACCAGATAATATGCTAAGGTTACAGCTGCGGAGATGAAAAAAATTGCAGTAACTATTGCTATCAAGAGGTATATCTTGTTGGACTTATCTGAACCTATTTTCTATTTTTGCGGAATATCTCATCGCCCCTTCTTTGCAATTTTCCGCTTCTGGCTCCTAATATCACCCCAACCGTTAGTAGTACAATGGATATTAGGAAGGCAAAGCCTCCGAAGAGAAAACTATCGGCTAAAACCGTTCCGTCTGCATGAAAGGCAGCTCCTATTGCTAAAACGACCAAAGACGCAAAAAACATGAATGTGCCAACGGTCATTGTCCGGTTTATTGGATAAAATTTAACCATTTTATCACCTCATTTATAGTCATTTTTGAATTTCTTAATAAATTCGAGCATTTGCTCTTCCTTCGCCCCATGCTTTCCGACGTAGTTGTAAAAGCCTTCCTCATCTAATTCACCGCTAAGGTATTTATTCGCCGCTTCGTTAAGTTTTCTTGTATGTTTTGTTGTTCCGTAGGGCTTCCTGATGAACAGATTACCGTATTCTACGGTCTTTCCATCAGGGGATTTTACGGCACCTGGCAGATCAGAAAGAATATCGTGGTCAGTTTTCCACATTCTGGTACCCTGAATCCTATTTTGTCTCAACACTCTTGTGAAGCCCCCGGAGCCGAATATTCCAATAACTGGATTTATTCCATAATCATGAGCCCTAAAAACGCCATATAAAAGAAGTGAAAGGCCTATCCCAAAGGGTACAAAGAACCCCAAAAAAGAACCAAGATAACTGTAGATTAATATCTCTGGATACTTTAGAGAGATAACGATATCGACGATCATTATTGCGATACCAATGCTCACGTATGCCAGCCTATATCTCATTGATTTCACCTTAAACTATATATGGGAATAAGACACTCTATGGCATTTGGGTCTGATTTTACGTTCGAGAGAGCGATATCTTGGTTAGCAGTTGTAACCTTGCCGTTCGAGTTCAGTCCGCTTCCATCAACATGGACAATTTTCTTACCGTTGATTGTGTCAATGTACTTTGTCTTGAATTTATTGGTTATTGTTTTTCCGCTATGCTGAATTATGTATGTAATAGATGCATTTGATGAAGTTTCTCCTTCGATAATATACTTCCAGTTTAGGATTGTACTAGGGCCCTCCTTAAATTGCACAACCGTAACTCCCTCAGTTACGTTTGTTGCTCCTACCTTGTATGTCTCTGTGTGTGGCACGCTTATTTTAGTAATTTTTCTGCCCTTTGCATCAAAACAATTACTACAGGTCATAATTTATGAATAAAATCCTGTTATAAAAATGTTGTTATACTCACAATAATGAATAAATTTAAAGGAAAAATAGGTTATCTAAAATTTATTTTCTTAAAAATGAATTATAATATATATATTACCAGTGAGCATAGACCTGAATAAGAGTCAATTATACCACATTTCTCTTTCGACAGATAGAACGAATTCATCAAAACGGCATCTTCATTATAGCCTTTCCGTTGGGAAGGACTGCCTGAAACTCGTATCCTTCGCCTAGCAGTTTCTCTATCTCGTTCATGGGAACGAGCCTTTGCTTCGAGCCGTTGCTGGCCATGGCTCCTGCCACCTTGTTCCTAAGGAGCTTCTGGAAATCATCGTTGCTTATATCGGTGAGATCCATTTTGTCAATCTCTTCCAGTTTGTATCCCACTGCAGATAGGAGCTGTTGCTGCAAATACAGGAGGGCATTGTCCTCATCAAGCTCGTCGTGTCTGGTTTCAAGGAATTTTGTACTCTTTTTGTATGCTTCCCTCATCTCTTCAATAACGCTTGGTGGCAACCTCTTGTTAGTGCTGTATCTTGCCTCAATGTCTCCCTTGTGCCCCATGATGAACTGCCTCCAGGGGTGGGATATCAAGCCCTTGCTTTCTGCAATATCCAAAGCAGTCGAGAAATAGGCCCTCAGGACATAGGGCCGCATCTTCAGGCCCGAGTTCTCTATTGCTTCCCTTATGTCCCTAGTTACTAACGTTGTCCTCAAGAATGCGTTCTTCTTGGTACCTCTAACGTCAAACTGCAATAACGGAGATTCATAGGTAAGCTCTTCTCCCTGTTTCCTCCGCTCCTCAAGATACTCCTTGATGTAGGTTGCACCTTCCTCTCCAATGAAGCTGAAATACTGGTGTCTTGCCTTGCTCAGCTTGCTCTTCACCATCACTTTTACCGGCATCTTGTCAAACTGGATTTCGTCGGACAACTTCAGTTCCTTGAGATCACCAAGCCTGAGACCGTCCGTGCCCTCATAATCGCCCAGAGATTCCGGTCGGAGTCCGGAGAATGCCATGATTGCTATGGCAACCCTGCCTCTTGAAGTTGCCTTCCTGAGAATCCTTGCCAACTCCTCCTTGCTTGGAACTCTCTCGTTAACGATTGTCGGTGTTTCGTTCTCCCCGGATATGTTAACGGTTAACTGCAAACGGATATCGTTAAACTTGAGCCACGATAATATAACCTTCTTGAACCTTGCAATGTATGACCCTGCCTTGCTCTCCTTCTCAAGCTTCCTGACAAAATCCGTAAACTCGTAGCGGAAATCCTTCTCGTTAGTTATTGCTTTATTCAGGATTTCCTTTGGCGTTGTCATGGTAAGCTCGCAATAGTGACCAAGATTCCTCAGGGCTACGGTTGCTGTCAAGACTGATTTCGCATTGAGGTTCTCAAACCACCTTCGTACATCATCGTCCAGAAGTAGGTTCCGATACTTCGGCTGCATGGTCATGAGAACATAACGATTGGTGGCATAAAAGGTATTCGATTAATAGATTAAATGGACCGGTCGGGATTTGAACCCGAGCCCTCTTGCTTGCGAAGCAAGCGATCTACCGCTGATCTACCGGCCCTTGACTCTTAATTAAAAATAATATTATAAGAATTCGCTTTTTTAGATTAATTTATTTCACTACCTATATATGATAACTTAGCCAAAAGTGCATCCATTTGAATGTTGTCTGTACCGCCCTCAACTATTCTAAATTCTGTCTCGGCAAGTGCCATAATTATCTGTAGTTTTTGCCTGTATGCAATCTGCTCATTTCTAATTGATGAATGCATTCCCTTTATAATGTCTATACCTGATAAACCATAATCCACAAGCATTTTATCAAGCATGGATCTGGCCTCGTCAAAATTTCCCTCAAGAGCCATTAAAATTAATTTTTTATATTCATTTTTGTTTATTTCCCCTGCTATCTGGTAAATTGTTGCAGGTGATATTTTCCCTGTTGTTTTTATGGCCTGGAGTATGTTTATTGCCTTTCTCATATCACCCTCTGAAATTTCATAGATTGCATCAAGAGATTCATCATCTATCTCAAAATTTTCCTTTTTTGATATTGCCTTCAATCTGGATACCATCTCATTTTTGTTTATAGGTGAAAATCTAAGAACAACGCACCTGGACTGTATCGGTGGTATTATTTTTGATGAATAATTGCATGAAAATATGAATCTTGTTGTATTATAATACATTTCCATGGTTCTTCTCAACGCTGCCTGTGCATCTGGAGTTAAATGATCGGCCTCGTCAAGAAAAATGATTTTAAATCCAAGATCATTTGATGGCTTAATTTTTGCAAAATTTTTAATGTTTTCACGGATTATATCAATACCTCTTTCATTTGATGCATTTAATTCTAAAAAATTATCGCGCCATGAGTCACCAAAAAGTTCCCTGGCTAGCGCTATTGCAGTTGATGTCTTCCCTGTTCCGGGAGGACCTGCAAAAATTAGATGCGGTATATTTTTATCTTTAACAAAGGATTCTAATCGGTTAATATTTTCTGATTCTCCAATAACAGCGGATAATTTTGATGGCCTGTATTTCTCTGTCCATATATCTAGCATAGTTTAATAATTACATACTTTATATAAATATTCACTTTAAAATATTCTGTATCAGCGATGGATAAACATTCCTTACGCCCTGTATTTTTTCCAGAGCCCTGACACACTGTGATGTTTCATTTTCATTACATATTATATACGCTATGGCGCCATGATCACCCGTTGTTGTGTACAGCTGAACAACGAAATTTAGTTTTTTAATTTCCTCAACAGTTTTAATGTAGGTTTCTGGAGTTATATCAAAGCCTATTATTGCGTCCTCCATGTTAAATTTTCTATAATTTATTCTGGCAGTATATGATATTATTCCCTTACTTTTCTCCATTTCCATAAGCCTGTTATGTATTGTTCCGGGACTAACACCACAGAGCTTTGCCAGGTCACGTATGGAAAGCTTCGAATTTTCTGAAATAGCCTTTACAATTTTAATATCAAGTTCATCCATTCATTAGGTTTATATCTTTTTAGAATAAAAATTTTTTTAAATATTTTGCATTTTTTGTATATAAATATTGTTATATTGTGTATTTTTTCTGCACAAATTTTAAATTTTTAAATATACATAATTATGATATATTTAACATATAAAAAAGATGATCGGAACTTATTAAAATTAATTTTTAAACTGTCAAAAACTTTAAAAATGTAATTACATTGTAAATACGATAAGCATGCCAGTTTATGAATCAGAAGGCAGTCTGGATGAGAGAACAAAGGACCTTTCAAGGGCGAGGCAGTCACTAATAGAGGAAATGCAGGCAATAATGTTCTATG
>NZ_LKBG01000241.1 GCF_001402945.1 Acidiplasma aeolicum | reverse complement strand
TTTTATATTTATGCAGGTGCCGGGATTTGAACCCGGGTCGAAAGCTTGGAAGGCTTCCGTGCTACCAGGCTACACCACACCTGCGCAGTTTCATAATTACAATTAAGATTATTTATTTTTCTATTATTATCAGGTTATAAAGAATTTAAAGGTCTCACTGGTACTCTTGTATGAAGATTTTTCTGTAATATGAACATAATATGTGCTTTCAGGGCTTACAGAAGTTAAATTAAAGTATACCTCATTATGGGATTCAGTATATTTAACAGGCCTGGTTATTCCCGACGTGGTTTCATTTATATATATGGCGGTTATGGGATATTTGTAGTCTGTATGATACCTAAGGTGATCCGTTGTTTTACCATTAAATGGTATGTCATATTTTCCACTCACCTCTGTTAAATTTGTCCAGTGATTGTTATTTTCAAACTGCAAGTTTACTATTTCTGGGCCTGAAATTAGGTGCACTGGTGGATTTAATGCGATTATCCAGAATATAAACCATGTTATTATTAATTCACCGTACATATATATTTTATGTGAGGTCTGTTTTGGCAAACCTATTTTCAAAAATTTGATAATTCTGTTTAAAAAATATAAAATTGCTATTAGCAAAAGGACGCCAAGATACCAGAAACCGTATATTTCAAAAAATGCAGATAATATACCAACAACCAAACCTATTAAAAAGACAAATATAATGGCCTTTGCCCTTTCCCTTTCATATTTCAGGTAACCTTTTTTATCGAACGGTGGTTCAACGAAAATTGGTTCATCTTTCTTTGGATTTGCCATGACTTCACCAGTATTATAAATTGCCTAATGAAATTAACTTATTTATTGGTTTCGGATTTTTGATTATACCAGATGCAATTAAAACTCCATAAGCCCCAAGATTCATTGAGTTTTTTACATCCTCATATGTTTTAACACCAGCACCGACAAGGAGTTTAATATTCCTATCATTGCATATTTCGGATGCGTTTTTTATTATGCCAGGTTTGGCATTTGAAACAGAAATATCACCACCTATTAATTCCGGTGGCTCATATGCTATGTACTCGGGATCGTATTTTGAATACTCTCTAACCTCATCAAGGCTCTCCACACAAAGAACAATTTTGAAATCAAGCTTTTTTGATTTTTCTATTATTTTAATTATGTCTGATTTTGCCATTCGTCTCTCTGAATGGTTTAATAATGAGCCGTTTACGCCTATATCGATTAATGATTCCATTGAAATAGAACCTGTATAAGCGCCATAACCATTGGCATCAACTGTCTGAGAGAATATATTAAGGCTGGTAAATTCAGTCTTCAATCTTAAATCTATTGGGGACAGACAATAATAGATATTTTTATTTTTAAGTGTGTTAAAATCCTTTAATAGTTCCTCGCATGATTTACCAACAGCATTTTCGTAATGCTTAAAATTTACAAATATTTCTGGTTCCATGTATTGGTATATAATTATTGTAAATATAATAATATGCCTTATAATTATTGTTTAATAATGTACAACTTTGAAAATATTAGCATAAATTATGACAGGATTACAACCATTGAAACCCTGGGCATGGATATGTACTGGAGAAATGCTATGGTAAAAAAAATAAGGCTTCCAAAAAATTCATTCATACTCGACGCTGGGGCTGGTACGGGAAAATTAAGCAATGTTCTTACATCAAAATTTAGGGATGGCAGAATTTATTCCATTGATATAAGTCAAAAAATGCTAGACCAGATTAAAAATAAAAGGTTAATAAAATTACGGGCTGATGCTACTGAAACAGATTTTCCCGATAACTATTTTGATCTGGCCGCATCAGCATTTTTAATAAGGCCCCTTAATGATAAAATAAATAATTATTTTTATGAAACACACAGAATTTTAAAGAAACAGGGCTTTTTTATTATAATGGAAATATATGAGCCCGACAACCCATATTTCAGGTTTTTATTTGATTTTTATCTTCATAAAATACTAAGAAAGATTGGAGACGCATTAACAAAAACTGATGCATTCTCATATTTTTCAGAATCTATAAGAGAATTTTATTCACCAAATCAGGTGTCAGAATTACTCAAAAAACATGGATTTAGGATTATCAACATAAGGAGTTTTTTATCCGGGTCCATTGTAATACATACCAGCATCAAAATTTAAATATTTATACATAAATAATATTCAATAATGATTATATATTATGTATAAATATACCATTCATGATATCAGCAATTAATAGTGAGATAATACCAGAAAACTGGTACAATGTAATTCCGGACCTGCCAGAACCACTTCCGCCACCAAAGGATTCAAAGGCGGAATTTTCATCCATAAACCTGCTTAATAAAATACTGCCAAAGGAGGTTTTAAGGCAGGAATTTACATTTAAAAGATATGAAAAAATACCGGATGAGGTAATAGAACAGTACGAGCAAATAGGAAGGCCCACACCGTTAATAAGGGCAAAAAACCTGGAAAAGTATCTGGATTATGGCGGGAAGATATTTTACAAATTTGAGGGCGCCACGGCCACAGGTTCACATAAGATAAATACAGCCATTGCACAGGCATACTATGCAAAAAACGAGGGCGTTAATGGTGTAACAACAGAAACAGGTGCCGGGCAGTGGGGATCGGCAACAGCCCTGGCTGCATCATTATATAAGCTTCCAGCGCAGATATTTATGGTTAAGGTCAGCTTTATACAGAAGCCGCTTAGAAAAATAGTCATGAACCTTTATAACGGCAACGTTGTTCCAAGCCCCTCAAACCTGACCGAATACGGTAGAAAAATATTAAGTGAGAACCCTGACCATCCGGGAACCCTTGGAATAGGTATAAGTGAGGCTGTGGAATATGCCCTTGATCATGATTACAGATACATGGTCGCAAGTGTAATGAATAGTGCACTTACACACCAGAGCGTAATTGGGCTTGAAACCAAAAAACAGCTTGAACTTATTGGAGAGCATGCAGATGTTTTAATAGGATGCGTTGGTGGTGGCAGTAATTTTGGAGGTTTTACATTTCCATTTATACCCGACCATCCAGATACTGAGATAATTGCCACAACAGCAGATGAGGTCCCCAAATTTTCCAAGGGAGATTATAAATATGATCTGATGGACTCTGCCGGGGTTCTGCCTGAGGTTAGGATGTATTCACTTGGTGCAGATTTTGTTCCACCCACAATATATGCGGGTGGTTTAAGATACCATGGTGCATCACCCTCATTATCCCTTTTAATAAATAAGGGCAGAATTAAAAGTGATGAGGTAAATCAGGAAGAGGTAAAAAATGCCATAAGAACATTTGCGAATACGCAGGGAATAATAGCAGCACCGGAATCTGGTCACGCAATAGCAACAATGTTGAATTATGTAAAAGCTCATAAAAATGAGAAGAAAACAATAGTTGTGAATGTGAGCGGACACGGACTTTTGGATTTATCCATTTTCCAGTGAGGTAAAATGAAAAATCTAATACCATATTTCACACTTGGATATCCGGATAACAATACATTAAAAGATTTTTTAATGGCCATGCCAGTGAATAAAATAAACTATATTGAGTTTGGATTCCCATCAGACGACCCCAGATATGATGGGCCAACAATAAGGATAACACACAGGGTTGGAAATCAGAATTTCAATGATGGGTTTTATAAACCAATATTCCAGTATTTTAAAAGCAACGGTATTAAGATGTATTCACTATCATATTATTCTGATATAGGGCCAAAATTTGAGGATTTTATATCCTATTTAATATCAAGAGGTTTTTCCGGAATCATAATTCCAGACCTTATCATAGATTATTATTCAGAGGCCGAGGAGAAAATATCGTATTTAAATAATAAAAATTTTGAATACATACCCTTTTTTTCACCATCAACGCCCGATCATATAATTAAGAAAATAGCAGAAATGACAAGTTCATGGATTTATTATGGACTTCAGCCATCCACAGGTATAGATATACCATATGAAATAGATTATACAACAGAAAGGATAAATCAGCTTTTGCCCGGCAGAGAGATTACGTATGGCTTTGGAATAAAAACTGAGGAGGATATAAAACAGTTGATGAAAAACGGTGGATCTGGAGTTGCCATAGGAAGTTACATAGAAAAAATGCTGGAAAAGAATGATAAGAAGGGATTTTTAGATTATATAAATAAAATAAGGGGTGTACTGGATGATGAATGATGATTTTAATTTTGAAAATTATAAAAATCTAACATTTGATGAGGCAAGAGAACTGTTAATAAGGGCCCTAAACATGCCCGATGAATTCAAGGCGCAGTTTCTAACATTTATGCACAATAAGGGCGAAACTCCTGAGGAAATTTCAGGATTTGCAGATGCTCTAAGGTCTATGGCCAGAATAAATATCAAATACAGTAATTTAACAGATATAGTTGGTACAGGAGGCGATAAAAAAAATACCGTTAATGTAAGTACTGCTGCCAGTATTGTACTTGCATCGATCGGCATAAAAATAGCCAAGCATGGTAATTTTGGCGCCACAGGAAGCCACGGAAGTGCCGATCTTATGAAATATTTAGGTTATAAATTTAAAATGGATGAGAGTGAAATAATCAATAATCTTAATGCAAAAAATTATGTTTACATACTTGCACCGGAGTACAATGAGAACTTTGCAAAATTTGCCGCGGTGAGGAAAAGTCTTGGATTCAGGACTGTATTTAATATACTAGGACCCCTAACAAATCCCCTTAACCCACATAATCTGGTTTTAGGTGCATATGATGAGAAAATAGCAGATATGTATGCGAATGTAATTCTTCATGACCATAAGAAGGGGGTGGTTGTTTTTGGAATGGATGGAATGGATGAGATATCCCCATTTGATGATTCAATACTTTACATCATTGATGGGTATATAAAGTCATATAAAATAAGGCCCAGGAATTTTTTTGATATGGAAATAGCCTATGATGATATTATTTCAGTGGATCCGGAAAAAAGCTTTAGAATGGCAGTGGATGGCATGCTTGGTAAAAACAAAAAGGTGTCTGAATTTATAGCCATAAATGCTGCTCCTGCACTTATAGTAAATAATTATGCCGGTACCATGGATGAGGCATATTCAATTGTGCTTGATCATATCAGCTCTGGATCTGTAAAGAATAAAATAAAGGAGGTGTTTAATTGAAGGTAAAAATATGTGGAATTACAAATGTGCATGATGCTGAATACTCAATTAAAAAAGGGGCTGAATTTATAGGCGTCATTCTTGATTATTCTGTTAAAAGGCATGGTACAGAGGATCTAATAAAAGAGATTAAAAATATTAAGAAAACCGGCGTGGTTGGCGTTTATACATCAATGCCTGATGCAAATGAAATCAATGAGGATATTATACAGCTTCATTTTGATCACTCTCCGGGAGATGTTAAATATATAAAAAATGTTCTAAAAAAGAATGTAATTTCGGTAATAGACATTTCAAAAAATGATTATTTAGAAAGAATAGATGAATATAAAAAGGCAGGATCCGATTATATACTCTTAGAGGATAGATCAGGTATAGTAAATCGCATGGATGATCTAAGAAATATTGATCTTACAGGTATTGGACTTGCAGGGAAAATAAGCCCTGAAAATGTTTCTAATATTT
Organism: Acidiplasma aeolicum; assembly: GCF_001402945.1. Lineage (GTDB taxonomy): Archaea > Thermoplasmatota > Thermoplasmata > Thermoplasmatales > Thermoplasmataceae > Acidiplasma > Acidiplasma aeolicum. Next base: position 5,631 of record NZ_LKBG01000241.1, on the reverse strand, counting down.
TATCATTAAATCCGGAGTTTATAGATTTAAGCAGTTCGCTTGAAAGTGAAATAGGTAAAAAATCGGAAAAAAGGATAGATGAACTTTTCATAAAACTAGGTGAAAAAAATGCTCTTAAACAGTATTAAAAAATGTATTGATAAAAATTTTGCATACTTTGTTAGGTTTGATGCGGACAGAATAAATGGTACTGAATATTTATTTGTATCTAATAAGAATCCCATCATGATAAATGAAAATGCAATTGATAAGTTAAATTGCATTGATGAATATTTAAAAAATTCTTCCATGGTACCAATGTTTGTTACATATGATTTTGTTGATTCAATATATCCGGATATAGGGATTAAAAAATCATCATGGCCATCTGTGGCCATGCTTATCCCTGAAAAGGTTTATACAGGAAAAATTGTGAGAAATAACAGTACTAAAAAAATAAAAAATGAGAGCATAATGGATAATAATATGGAAAAAATTGTTTCTGAGATAATAAATAGAATAAAAAATGGTGAACTTCTGCAGATGGTAATATCAAAGAGATTTGATGTTGATGGTTTTAATGCGATCAGCCTGCTCAGGAATTTTCTGGAATATGATAAATCAATGTATGTTTATTACTACAAATTTGGTGATATGGAAATAATAGGTAGCTCACCGGAAAACCTGTTTACATTAAATGGAAATGAAATAATGATAGACCCAATTGCTGGAACAAGAAAAAGAGGTAATGACGAAATCGAGGATTTAAGACTTGAAAAAGAACTATTAAGTGATGAAAAGGAGCTTCTGGAGCACAGGATGCTTGTTGATCTGGCAAGGAATGATCTTGGAAAGATATGCATACCTGGTTCAGTAAGGGTGGTAAAATCCATGACCATAGAAAAATTTTCAACAGTACAGCACATAGTTAGCCAGGTTACCGGCAAATTAAAAACAGAAAAACTTGGTGATATACTTGGGGCAGTTTTTCCTGCAGGCACTGTAAGCGGAGCACCAAAGAAGCGTGCCATGCAGCTCATAAATTTATACGAGGAAAAGCCCAGAGGGCCTTATGCCGGTACACTTGGGATTGTCGGCAAGAATTATGCTGATATGGCACTCCTAATAAGGAGTTTATATAAAAATAAAGATGGTTCATATATACAGGCAGGTGCAGGTATTGTTAAGGATTCTATCCCAGAAAATGAAATTCATGAAATGTATTCCAAGGCATTAACTGTTATAGGTGGTTTATATGAAAAGGATATTAATAATTGATAATTACGATTCCTTTGTGTATAATATATACCAGTATGTTGCATCCATGGGGGTTGATGTAAAAATTTTGGAAAATGACATGATAAGCCCTGAAAAATCAGATTATGATGGCATAATAATATCCCCGGGCCCAGGCAATCCAAAAAATATAGAGGACCGTGGAAAACTGTACGAATTTATAGATAATAACAGGCATAAGAAATTCCTTGGAATATGCTTTGGGCATCAAACACTGGCGTATTATCTTGGTTCAGATATCAGGCTATCAAAAAGAATTATGCATGGGCAGATAGATGCCATTAAACACTCAGAAGGCATCATTTATAATGGTATACCAGAAACGTTTAATGCAATAAGGTATCATTCCCTAGTCGTTACTGAAAACAGCAACATTATAGTTGATGCGGTATCCATAACTGATGGCGAGATAATGGGTTTCCATTCACGCGATAACCACTTTTTTGGAGTCCAGTTCCATCCCGAGAGTTACTATACAAATGATGGATATAGGGTCTTAAAAAATTTTATTGATGCAGTATGATAGTGGATGATATTTACAGGGAGAATTACAGTAGAGAATTAATTATGGACAATAAACGCATTAGAAATACATTGAGCCTAAAGGATTCATTAAAAAGTTCTAAAATAAAACCAGGAATTATAGCTGAGTATAAAAGGAAATCACCATCAGGTTTCAACAATATTGTTAATAATGATATATTTAAATACTATAATAAGATTAAGGAAAGCGTTGCAGGATTCAGTATTTTAACGGAGCCCCATTATTTCAATGGGAATCAGTTAGATGCTGTATCCGTGCAATGCTATAGCAAACCAATATTAATTAAAGATTTCATATCTAGCACGGATATGATAAAATCATCCTACATGATCGGTGGAGATGTGTTCCTGCTGATAGCAGATTTCCTTGACTACAATAAAATAAGGGAATTTATAAGGTACGGGGCCTCATTAAATATGGAGGTGCTCCTTGAAATACATGATATGAAAAAAATTGGCAATATATACCCAGATGAAAATGTATTGCTTGGCTACAATAGAAGAAATCTTGAAACATTAAAAATAGAAGATGAATCAGAAAATGCATATGACTTCCTAAAAAAATTTGGTTTGCCACTGGTCCTTGAAAGCGGTATTTCCCTGGAAAATGTGGAGGCCCTGCCAATAAAGAAATATGACGGGCTTCTTATAGGAACAGCACTGCTTTCAGGTGAAGGTTTAATAAATAAAATAGCTAGTGGTAAAAATGATTGACATAAAAATAAATGACGAGTTGGAATTAACAGATGATAAATTCCTCATGATCGCCGGACCGTGTTCAGTGGAAAGTGAGGAGCAGATACTTGGCGTTGCCAGGGACCTCAAAAAAATCGGTGTGAATGTTCTCAGAGGGGGTACATTCAAGCCAAGAACGCAGCCGGAATCCTTCCAGGGACTTGGTGAGGAGGGATTGAAGCTTCTGGCAAGGGCAAGGGAGGAAACAGGCATGGCAATAATTACCGAGGTTATGGATGAGGAAAACCTGCCACTTGTTGAGGAATATGCAGATATAATACAGATAGGTTCCAGAAATTCACAGAATTTTTCTCTTCTTAAGGCAGTTAGTAAATATAATAAGCCAGTACTTCTTAAAAGAGGCTTCGGAAATACAATTGATGAGCTGATAGGGTCTTCAAAATACCTTGCACTTGGCGGTAATAAAAAAATAATGCTGGTTGAAAGAGGTATAAGGACATTCGAGACCTCCACAAGGTTTACACTTGATGTATCTGCAGTTCCGGTTCTGCATGAAAAAACAGAATACCCTGTTTTAATAGACCCAAGCCATCCGGCAGGCATAAACAGATACGTGGAACCACTGGCCATGGCGGGTACTGCGGCTGGTGCTGATGGGCTGATAATAGAGGTTCACCCAAATCCAAAGGAGGCTTTAAGTGATGCTGCACAGCAGCTAACAGTTCCAGAATTCATGGAACTTTATGATAAAATTAAAAGAATAACAGAAATTACGAGAAAAAATATAATATAAATTATCCTTTCATGACTGCAAGCGGCGTTAATTTCAGTACAGGCCTTGCGATGTTAGCCCCATTAACAACCTTTATAACCTCATCAATATCCTTATAGCTTTCTGGTGATTCCTCGGTTATAACCTTTTTTGTTGCTGCCCTTATATATATGCCCCTATCATTGAGTTCCCTTAGAACAGATTCCGGTGTGAATTTTTCATTGGATGCCTTTCTGCTTAAGACCCTTCCTGCACCATGGCATGAGCTTCCAAATGAATTTTTCATATTTTCCTGGGTACCAACAAGAACATAGGAGGCTGTGCCCATATCACCTGGAATTATAACAGGATATCCTGTACTTGAAAATTTTCCTTCTGCAACACCTGCCGGAAATGCCCTTGTGGCACCCTTCCTATGAACAAGCAGCTTCCTCTTGGTATTTTCTATAATATGATATTCCTGCTTTGCCATATTGTGTGCAAGGCTGTAGAGTATATCCATACCGAGTGATTCATAATCTCTTTTGAATGTTTCCTCAAAAACCTTTCTTATTTTATATGTAATTATCTGCCTGTTAACAAAGCTGAAATTGGCAGCTGCATTCATGGAGTTTATATAACGCTGCCCTATTTTTGATGATATGTACACTGATGTTAACTGTTTATCATTTTCATTTTTTATACCTTCCCCAGAATTCAAGATCTCAGTTATAAAATCAGTTGCCACCTGATGACCAAGTCCACGTGAACCTGTGTGTACCATAATGGTGACCTGATCGGGTTCCATGCCAAACATTTTGGATGTTTTATCATCCATAATTGAACTGACGCGCTGTATCTCAAGAAAATGATTTCCACCCCCGAGGGTACCAAGTTCATTAATACCGCGGGCCATTGCCTTTTCACTTACATAGGATGCATCACATTCAATTTTTCCGGATTCCTCAGTATTTAACATATCATTTTCTGTTGCATATCCATTTTCCAACGCCCAGTAAATGCCCTCAGAAAGTATATTGCTTAATGATTGCTGGTTCAATCTAAGGCTTGACTTATGATCTATCCCTGCAGGTATTGATTTATAAAGATTTTCAATAATATCAGCAATTTTATTTCTTACTTCCTGATATTTTAAATTTGTTTTAATTAGGGTTACCCCACAGTTTATATCATAACCGACGCCGCCGGGAGATACGATGCCGTTATCATAATCAAAGGCTGCAACCCCGCCTATCGGAAAGCCATAACCCATATGTATATCCGGCATGGCTATTGATGCCTTGACTATCCCGGGCAGCGATGCCACATTTCTAACCTGTTTTATTGGCTCATCATTTGTAAAATTTTTTAAAAGTGTATCATTTATATAAATTATACCAGGAACTTTCATACTTTGGTCCTCTGGCAGTTCGTAGGCGAATTCACTGATTTTTTTAAGATTAAACATACATGTGTATTTAATCATAAAAGATAATTCTTTAGAAAAAGTTAATAAAATAATAATGGGATACAGGTTAAATGTCAAAAACCTTTAATATAGATTCATTTAGCGATAGAAAGAAATTTGAGATAAAGCTGCAGATAGCACTGTTAAAAAACACATTAAAGATAAGAGAAAATTCAAATGACCCATCAAAATATGATGAATATATAAATGAAAGAATAGAAAAATTAAAGGAACTTCTGGGCACAACATCAAGATTTACAATAAAGGAAGACGATAAGATTCTGTATTCAATTGATAATGATAAAATTTAGATAATAATATATAAAGCCTTGTCATACATTAACCATGGAGGATTACTCTATTTTCAAGGAAATAAATGAAGACGCAGATACGCTTAACAGGCATGTTTTGATAATTAAAACATTGCTGCATGAGCAGCCTTTGGGGATAATTAAAATATCCCAGCAGACAGGCATACCAGAACATAAAATAAGATATTCATTAAGGATACTTGAACGTGATGGGATTATAGAGGCATCAAGGGAGGGGGCAATACTTACCTCAACGTTTCTCGACCGGCGTGATGAAATATTAAAATACGGCAGGGATGTTATAGATAAAATAGAATCTATATATAACGATATAAAAAATATTCTGGAGAGTAAATAATGATGTTATGGAAAAAATCCCAAAAGAATGATCTTGAGATTAGAAGGGCAACACCGGCAGATGCTCGTGGAATAATAAACTGCATGCAGAGCGTTATGGATGAAAAGGTATACCTTGTAAGCGAGTATTATCTTTTAACTGAAAGGGGGGAGCAGGAAAGGCTAAAAAATCCCGATGAGTTAACATTAATATGCCTCAATGGCTCAATGGTCATTGGTGTTTTAACATT
>NZ_LKBG01000240.1 GCF_001402945.1 Acidiplasma aeolicum | reverse complement strand
TTGTTATTTTCCATTCTGAACATCCGCCGGCAATGGGCATAGGCATTGTTTTTATATCTAATGGTATCATATACCTTTTTTTAGTTCCATCGGAAATGCACCCCCCTCCCCCTTCATATAACATTATAATAAATAGAGAATGCATGGAAGACGAAAGATTTAATAATTTTATTAAAATCCAGTGTATTATAATTATAACTGGGCCGATAGATCAGCGGTAGATCGCCTGCTTTGCAAGCAGGAGGGCTCGGGTTCAAATCCCGATCGGTCCATTCTTAAGTTTTTACTTAAAAATATAAAATAAATATCCGTTTAATTCAAAAACTTCTGCGCATGAAAGATTAACTATAAATGAAAAACAAAATTTAACCATATTTTTAAAAAAATCCTCATTAGATAACTTACCAACCCGATTATATAATGTAAATTAGTCAAATGAACGGTATTTATCAATGATGCTGGTCCATTATGTAGGTTCTTCCAGAAGATCTGGAAATAAATCCCAGCCAGATCATATAAACTATATAAGCTATGAGTGAAATTGCGAAACCGTAGATGAACACATCAGAACTTATGTTTTTAGAGGCCACATAATAAAGCACAATTGTTACAATAACCAACGCAACCAAACCCGCAAATGCCTCTGAGAGGAATGAGGAAAGAGGCATGTCAATAATCAGCGGCAAACCTTCCTCCTCACCCTTTTTTAAGAGAAAACTCTGTTTAGTCTTGCAATTTGGACAGATGAACACCCAATTTGATCCAACCCTTACCGCACTTACTGAACCCCATTTGGAATGCCTAAAATTGAATCTGTAATGGCAATTGGGACATTCAGTGTGTGATGTAACCCATGACTTATAATCCCTAATTTTTTTAGCCATAATCTTCTCCCAATATCAATGGTTTTATAATCTAGAGACATTAATAAATATTCTGTTTATTGATAGTTCATAAAAGGTATAATCTGGACGGTTCATGCAATTATTGTTCATTGAATTCCATGAGAAACTATGAGCCAGGGCAAGCCAATTACCTCAAAGATCAAATCTATAATAGGAATACAAAATAAATGTAATTATCCACGATGAATTACATACATCCAAAGGCTCATTTATTGATAATTAAACTATGGAAAAGCATGAAGTGTATTTAGGCAGTAGAATCAAAAGGGCAATCTTTAGATCATTAAACGGTATATTAATACATACAGAGTTACATGTATCATATAATAAAAAAGCAATACCTGAATCATTTCGCAGACTCGAGGGTACTGGCTTGTAACCAGGAAGTTTAAGCATCAAAGATATGATAACCTCTAAAGGTGTTTGTTAACATGGTTAACAAAAACCATAACCTAATTTTTCAAACATTATGAGGTGCCTATCAAGATATTAAATGAATTTAATCTTCTGGAGGTTAATTTTTTTATGCTTGAAGGCAAAATGGTTGGTGTGCAATTGTAACCCTTGCTGGTAAATCAAGATATTGAATATATAATATTTTTTTAAATTCAACAAATAACACACTAAAAAAGATCTTAAGCAATATATTAAGTATTGTATAATAAATTTAGAATAAAAATACTCATAGAAAATAGTTACAAAAAATAACAAATATCTTTAAAAAAATGTCCAAATCATTAATAGTATAACTTATAAAAATAAAAAATTTTTACAATGTTAATCATTTTTAGGCAATAAATTATAATTCTAGGCAATTAAAACTTTTATTTCTTTTTATTCCATTTAAATTATTTTTAAAGTATTTGTAATAAACATAACAAATGAATAATTTAATAGTTAAGTATTTATTTCTTTTAGATATACAATTTTATATGATGAAATATGAGGAAGAATACTGGATAGATTATATTAAAAACAATGAGTTAAATAAAAAAGAAGCCTCTGAACTTTTAAATCTTGATATATATTCCCTGATGAAAATTGGAGATTCATTGAGATCATTTGATACAGGTGATACTGTATCATATGCAGTATCGTATAATATAAACTATACAAATTATTGTACTGCATCATGCCCAATATGCGCATTTTATACACCATATAAGATTAAAAAATATGAAATTAATAAACCAAATAAAAAGGGATATGAGCTCTCTCTTGACGATATTAAAAAAGATATAGAAAAGGCAAAGGCTCTTAACGTTACAGAAATACATATAGTTGGAGGATTTAATCCAGATTTATCAATAGAATATTACGAATCGCTTTTTAAGGAGGTTAAAAAATACCTTCCTGATGTTACCCTAAAGGCATTTACCATTCCGGAAATTGATTTTATATCAAGAACCCATGGTGTATCAATTAAGGACCTTATTCAAAGGTTAAAGGAGGCTGGAATGGATGCGCATACAGGCGGTGGGGCGGAAATTTTTAACGAAAATGTCAGAAAATTAATAACCACACCTGAAAAGATATCCGGTGAGAAATGGCTGGAGGATGCAAAATTAATACACAGCCTTGGAATTTACGGAAATTCCACAATGACATACGGGCATCTTGAAAATTTTGATGATATTATAGATCATATGATAAGGTTAAGAGATAATCAGATTGACACACCCGGATTTCTATCATTTATACCATTGAAATTTAGCATTGAAAACACACCATTATACAAAATGGGGAAGGTTAGGTATCCATCTTCTGGCGATAAGGATATTAAGGTTTATGCACTTGCACGTGCAATTCTTGGCAAGTCGATACGGAATATAAGCGTTTACTGGGTGGCCCTTGGAAAGGAAATGGCACAAATTGCACTTTTGTCTGGTGGAAGTGATCTGGTGGGCACCGCATTTAGTGAAAAGGTCTTCGGTGCCACAAACAGGAAAACATCAACATCCATTGAAGAATTAAACCATCTTATTAATGAAATAGGCAGGATTCCGGCTCTTAGGGATACATTTTATAACTTAAAGGAGTACTACTGAAATGTATGGAATAATAAATTTAATTCACTCAGACCCTTTATTTTATGCACTTAATAATAAGATTGAAATTAAAAGGGATACTGCGTTTAATATTTTAGGGATGATAGAAAAAGACGAACTTGATGCCGGCATGGTATCACTGGTTCAATTTTTAAATTCTGATCTAAAATTAATCGAGACCGCAAACATACACACATTATCAAATACAATGTCAACACTTTTAATATCCAGAAATAAACACATAGAAAATAATATTGAAATAGCTGTTACATCCTTAACGGCAACAACGTCATTTTATCTAAGCCTAATTTTAAATAAAATGGGAATAAAATATGAACTTATTAAATCAAAATATACTGATGCCCAACATCTTTTGAATAATAATGATTATGCACTGGTAATTGGTGATGACGCACTCCTTGCATATAAATCAAATTATAATATAATTTTTGATATAGGTTATGAATTTTCAAGGCTTTTCAATTTAATGCCGGTATATGCAGTAACAGCCTCAAAAAGGGACTTTGACCATAAAATCATTGATAATGCAATTGCTGCATCAAAAAATTATGTGGAAAAATCAATAATAAAAAACCAGGCAAAGGTTAAAAAAGAGATTTTAAAATTCTATTATAACACAATAAAATATGATTATAACTTTGAGGTTAATGAAACGGTAAATTTTTTAAAAAACATTATTTTAAAAAATGAATATATAAATCAATAAATTTTTACTGTTCTGTAAAGATTATCACGTTCCACTGGAACCATACCAAGCTGTTTAATTGAATTTATTATCATCTCGCTTCTTAAATTTCCAACATTTTTTCCTGTAGCAGGTATCACCTTTTCATCGTATATGGTTCCTCCCCAGTCATTGGCACCAAATAATATTGCCATCTGCGCCATGTTTATCCCATTTGTTAACCAGGAACTTTGAATAACAGGCAGATAATTGTTAAATACTATCCTGGATATTGCTATATTCCTGAGAACATCAGCACCACCTGACCTGTATTTTATTTGGTTTCCAAGCTCTGTGTTTCCCGGCTCAAAATTCCATGGTGTAAATGATAAAAAGCCATGATATTTCTTTTGTAAATTAAGTATTGATAATAAATGATTTGCCTTATCCTCAGACGTTTCAATATGCCCAAACATCATGGTGGCAGAGGTTTTTATCCCCAGTTTATGCGCCTCCTCCATAATTTCAAGCCATTCCTTTCCACTATTTTTGGGCCTTCCCATTCTGACCCTGACATTATCATCAAGTATTTCTGCTCCTGCCCCGGGTATTGTTTCAAGTCCACTATCTCTCAATTTTATTAACAGATCCCTTACACTAATATGGGATTTAATTGATATAAAATGAAGTTCCGCTGTTGAAAGTCCATGTATGCCGATTTCCGGGAATTCCCTTTTTATTCTTGAAAATAATGATGTATAATAATCAAGATTTAAATGCGGGTTAACACCGCCCTGAATAAGCAGCTGCCTTATTCCATATGGCCTGTATTTTCCTATTTCATTAATTACCTCATCCTCTGATAAAGTGTATTTATCATTATCCGAATCTGTTCTGTAAAATGCACAGAATTTACATCTTACATTGCATATATTTGTATAATTTAATATTAAATTTGAAACAAAAGAAACCCTGTTTCCAGAAATTTTATCGGTTATTTTCCTTGCCATTTTTCCAAGATCCCTTAGATCAGCCTCATCATACATGTATATTATATCATTAATATCGGGGTCCTCACCGTTATCAACCTTTTTTTCTATAGATTCAAGCTTATTAAATGAAAGCATGAGATTAACATTATTATTTTTTATAAATAGTTTATTGCTATTAAATATTTATTAATAAATCAATAAATAGTTTTTTTAAGAATGATACAATAACAATACATGGAAATGATAATTGCGCATACTCCAGATCCCGATGATGCTTTTATGTTTTATGCAATGTTTGAGCATAAAATAAAGACATCATTTGAATACAGGCAGGTTGTTAAGGACATAGAGACATTAAACAAGGAGGCTATTAACAATCTTTATGATGTTACAGCAATATCCGCAAATGGATATATAAGGGTATCAGATAAATACGATCTTACCGCCTCTGGTGCAAGCTTTGGAATAAACTATGGTCCAATAGTGGTTGCAAAGAAGCAAATAGATCTAAAGAATGCAGTAATAGGCCAGCCCGGAACATATACTTCTTCATTTATGCTGTACAGAATGTTCAACGATTCCAGGGAATATAAGGAAATAAGATTTGACCAGATTACCAATGAAATATTAAAAGGTACAATAGATGCCGGGATACTGATACATGATGAACAGCTTAAATTCCAGGACAAGGGTTTAATTAAAATTCTTGATCTTTATGATCAGTGGAGGGCATATGCCGGTGATCTTCCTGTGCCCCTGGGATTTAATGCTATTAGAAAATCACTATCTTTGGAGGATAAACTAAAATATAGAGAAGACTTCGAAAATTCAATAAAATATGCATTTGATCATGAGGATGATGCTGTTAAATACGCCATGAAATATTCCAGATATAATGACTTTGAGCTGGAAAGAAAATTTATTAAAATGTATGTGAACGAACTATCCATAGACTTTGGTGAGAGAGGAAAGAAGGCACTTGAAATGTACTATAAAAAGGCAGCAGAAAGAAATCTCATAAGTCCATTCACACCTGTAATAGTTTAAAATTTTTAAAATTCAATTATAATAAACAATTTAATAATGTTTAATAAATTATTATCAATTTAGCTTGTATGATAATATTAAAGCTTGGTGGCAGTATAATTACAGACAAAAAAACATACAGAAAATTTGAGGAGGATAGGACAAGAAAAATTATTGCTGAAATATCAAAAATTAAAGATAAATTTATTATTATACATGGAGGCGGATCTTTTGGCCACATAATGGCCAAGGAATATAACATACCGGGCAGGCTTAATAAAAGGTCATTATATTACATGAGCCTTATACATTATGATATGTCAGATCTCAATATGAGGGTTTCAAAAATTCTTTCAGAGTACGGCATGGGAAATATACCGGTGCCACCATCAGCATATATTTATGGCAAAAAAAAGAATTATGACATCTTTAGGTATTATGTAAAAAATAATATTATGCCTGTGAGTTATGGAGATGTTTACATAAAAAATAGAAATTACATTGGCATATATTCTGGAGATGATATAATTTATGATCTATCAAGAATATTCATGCCGGAAAAGGTTATATTTTTTAGTGATGTTGATGGTATATTTGATAAAAATCCAAAAATACATAAGGATGCAAAACTGCTAAAAACAGTGAATAAAGATTTTAATTTTGAAAATGATTCAATAGATGTTACTGGTGGAATTATTAATAAGTACAATTCAATGGTTAAAATTTCAAAACTTGGCATAAAAGTTTATTTAATAAATGGATTATATCCAGAGAGAATAAAAGATATAGGAAAAGATAATTTTTATGGAACGGTGGTATAATTGATTGAAAATAGAAAGGAGGAGCACATAAACATAGCAGAAAACGAAAATGTAACTTCCGAGCATAATTACTGGGATGATATAAGAATAATACACAGGGCATTGCCGGAAATAAATTATGATGAAATAGATACCAGGGTAAGGTTTTTAAACTCGGATTTTGCATATCCATTTATAATATCTTCCATGACAGGCGGTACTGAAAAGGCAAAAAAAATAAACGGGAACCTTGCAAGGGCCGCAGAGGAATTTAATATTGGCATGGGCGTAGGTAGCATGCGGGCTGTTATAGAGAATAGAAATCTGGAGGATACATTTTCTGTAATAAATGATTATAAAATACCCGCAAAGTTTGCAAATATTGGTGCACCACAGTTAATAGACCAATCATCAAGGGCGCTTACATCAAGGGATATAGACTATATTTTTAACTTAATAAACGCAAGCTATTTGATTGTTCATTTTAATTTTCTACAGGAAATGGTTCAGCCCGAGGGAGATAGAAACGCAAGAGGCGTTATCAATAGAATTAAGGAGCTTGCAGGGTCTTATCCTGTTATTGCCAAGGAGACCGGAAATGGATTTTCCCATGAGGATGCACTGGCCCTGAAGGATGCAGGTGTTAAGGCCATTGATGTTGGGGGTCTTGGTGGGACCTCATTCGCGGCAATAGAATATTACCGCGCATTAAAAATAAAGGACGAGGAAAAAATGCACTCTGGAAAAACATTCTGGAACTGGGGCATACCATCGCCAGCATCAATTAAATACTGTAATGTGGGTTTACCAATTATCGGTAGTGGTGGCCTCAGAAACGGACAGGATATAGCAAAATCAATAATTATGGGCGCCACAATGGCTGGCATGGCCAGAAATTTCCTGAAGGACGCAGATACATCATATGATGAATTGAAAAATCATATAAATAATATAATCAGGGACATAAAAATAACAATGTTTCTTACATCATCGCCCAATATTGAATCATTAAAAAAGGCAAAGTTTATATTATTAGAACCTTTATTATCATGGTTTGAGGTGTAAATATGAATGAAACATTAACAGATAAGCAATGCCCAAACTGTAACAGTTATCTGTATTACATAGAATATGATACCGAAATTCCTTATGAGGGTAAAATTACAATAAAAACATATACATGCAAAACATGCTATTATAAAAACGTATCAATACAGAGGCATGAAAGGGAAAAACCCAAGGTCATGCTATTAAGGATAACCGGCAAGAATGATCTTAAAACAATAATATACAGGTCCCCTGATGCATATATAAAAATACCAGAAATAGATGCAGAAATATCCCCGGGAATAGCATCCAATGGTTATATTACAACAGCCGAGGGAATAATAACAAGTATTAAGGAAAAATTATCATTAATGGGCAATAATAAGGAAACTAAAGTTCTTGAGGAACGCATAAATAATATACTAAAAAGTAACAGTGAGGAAATCACAATAATTATAGACGATGACAGCGGTAAAAGCAAAATAAACAGCAGCAAGGCAAAAGTTATCGAAAAGCCTATATAAATTCGCAAAAATAAATAATTTTATATAAAGCATTTTAATATTCACTTGGATATTTATGGTTACAACTGTAGATGCTTTGTTAGCAATAGCTGCGTCAATAGCAATAGCAGGGGGTCTTATCGGTACTGGTATGGCTCAGCAGGGTATTGGTGCGGCCGGTATGGGTATAATAGCAGAAAAGCCAGAAAAGTTTGGTCAGGTTCTGTTCTTCTTTGTTATTCCGGAAACCCTCTGGATTATAGGTTTTGTGCTCGGTATAATACTGCTTCTGCATGTAATATGATGCTCTATGTCCCTTGAAAGCATATTAAATGAAATAGACAGGTCCCGGGAGGATGAAATTCAAAAAATCAATCAGTACTATGAAGAGCAAATTAAGAACGTAAGGGAAGCATGCAATAAAAAAATAAAGGAACTGCAGGAATATTATGCGCTAAAACAAAAAGATGATTCAAAATTAATCATAAAGCAGTATGAGGACCAGATTAAAATTCAGATCAAGCAGATAATAGATAATAAGAAAAAGGAAATAATTAATTCAGCACTTGATAAGGCCAAATCATATATAACCTCACTAAATAAATCCTCAAGATATCCGGAATTGCTAGAAATTATGGTTGATACATCAATTAAGAAGCTCGGTAAGGACATTATTGTTGAATGCTCAGAATCTGATATGGAAAAAATTAAGGCCATGAATAAGGTAAATCCAAAAAATGTAGAGGCAAATTCAGGAATAAAATCGGGAATCATAGCATATTCTCCAGACCGCCTAAAAATGCTGGATTTAACCTTAAATACAATATTTAAAGAAATTTCTGATGACATACTTGCTTACTTCTATGAAAATGTAAAATAGGTGTGATAAATGAACACTGCATATTCTGGAAGTTTTGGAAGGCTAAAGGTTCATTATAATGATTTCCTAGGCAATGAATTTATAAAATCACTTCTTGACCTTGAAATAAAAGATATTAAATTGCGGCTTTATGAAACATCCTATAAGGATGATATTGATAAATCATCAGTAATAAATTCATCAGAGCTTGATATTCTAATAGCTGCCATAAACAGGCATATAATAAATAATTCCAGAATTGCAATATTTGCAGTGCCTCCTGAAATTAAGAATTATATAAAAACATATATATCAAAATGGGACATTGAATCTATCAAGGCGATTTTAATATCAAAGATAATAAAGCATGAAATTAAATATAACGATAGTTTTATCATAAGTTTCAGGGATATTCCACTTGGTATTTTTGCCGGTAACTTAAGTTATGAGGATTTTAGGTCAATGCTCTCCAGGCCTGATGTGGAATCCCTTGTAAATTACCTAGTTTCATATGGGTATAATTATCTGCTGCAGTATATAGACGAGTTCAAAAAAACCGGAGATATTTATCCGCTGCTTTCCTCCCTTGATTCTCATTATTATAATGAGCTGGCAGATCAGGCAAAATTTTTTAACGGTGATGAGGGAATATTAATAAATTATACAAAGGAGTATATAGATATAAAAAATATTTTAACTGTTATTAAAGGCATAGAGTTAAAGGTATCATATGACAGCATTGAAAGGTACTTAATAGACAATGGAAACTTAACAAAAAATATATTATCAGATCTTTTCAGGTCAAATAACACCGTTGATGTACTTAAAGTCTTTAAGGACTATGACCTTGAGGATGCCATAGAATATTACCAAAAATATGGAAGCCTGTCAATGTTTGAAATATCAATGAGAAAGGCACTTCTTGAAAAATATCTTCCATTAATGATGAGAACCACTGGAGCCCCATTTATACTTGGATATATACTGACAGCAGAAAGGGAGAGAGATAATTTAAGGACAATACTGATCGGGAAATCATACAACCTTGACAGGAAGCTAATAGAAAGGATGCTGATGTAAATGGATAATATCTGTGTAATTGGAGAAAGAGAGGTTGCGATGGGCTTTAAGCTCATAGGAATTAATGATACATTCATAGTTGATATTAATGAGGCAGCCCTTAAACTGAGGGAGATATTTTCGTCAGGAAAGTATAATGTTATTCTTGCCTCACAGTCAATTCAAAAGTATTTAAAGGAGGATGAATTAAATCTGTATAATACCTCAATAAATCCTCTTGTGGTATTTATCCCTGTTCCAGGCGTAACAGAAGAGGAATCGGTATATGAACTTGCCAAAAGAATACTGGGAATAGATATAGGTGATTAAATGGAGAATAAAGGTGTAATTTATAGTGTTTCTGGTCCGGTCGTTGTTGCAACAGATGTTAATGGAAAGATGTTTGATGTTGTCCGGGTTGGCAACCTCGGGCTTGTGGGTGAAATAATCAAAATTGTGGATAATAAATCAACAATACAGGTATATGAGGATACAAGCGGGTTAAAACCTGGTGAGCCTGTATATTCCACTGGAAAGCCCCTTTCAGTTGAGCTCGGTCCAGGGCTCCTTAAATCAATTTATGATGGTATTCAAAGGCCACTGGATGTAATTAAATCGGAAACAGGGGATTTTATTGTGAGGGGAGCCTCAGCACCACCACTTGATGAAAATAAGGAATGGGATTTCAAACCTATTTTAAAGGAGGGTGATGAGGTTAACCAGGGTTATATTATAGGAGAGGTTCAGGAAACAGAACTGATAGTTCATAAGATAATGGTGCCTGAGGGTGTTAAGGGCATAATAAAGGAAATTAAGGAGGGCAAGTTTAAGGTTTCTGATACAGTATGCATAATAGAAAATGAAAAAAACGACTATGAAATTAAGCTTAAACAGATATGGCCCGTAAGGAAGGCCAGAAGGGTATTTTTAAAATTCGCACCTGAAATACCATTAATTACAGGTCAGAGAGTAATAGATTCATTCTTTCCTGTTGCAAAGGGTGGAACCGTTGCCGTCCCGGGGCCTTTTGGGTCTGGAAAAACTGTAATTCAGCATCAGCTATCAAAATGGTCTGACGCAGATATAACTGTTTACGTTGGCTGTGGTGAGCGTGGCAATGAAATGACAGAAATTTTAACAACGTTCCCGGAACTTCAGGACCCAAAGAGTGGAAAGCCGCTTATGGAAAAAACAATATTAATTGCAAATACATCAAATATGCCGGTAGCAGCAAGAGAGGCAAGCATATACACCGGTGTTACCATTGCGGAATATTACCGTGATATGGGATATGATGTCGCATTAATGGCCGATTCAACAAGCCGCTGGGCTGAGGCTTTAAGGGAAATATCCGGAAGGCTGGAGGAGATGCCTGGTGAGGAGGGCTATCCGGCATATCTTGGCAGAAGGATATCTGAATTTTATGAGAGATCTGGAAATGCCCAGATAATACCTGAAGATGACAGGGT
>NZ_LKBG01000239.1 GCF_001402945.1 Acidiplasma aeolicum | reverse complement strand
AATACAAAACAAATAAAACAAGATCTGAGGCACTGGACATAATTTATGATGCGGTCAAATATGCATCATCATATGGCATAAAGGTTAGGTTCACTGCTGAGGACGCAAGCAGGGCCGATATTAATTTTCTCCGTGACGTTATTGTAACCGCCAGGGATGCAGGTGCGGATAGAATATCACTTGCCGATACACTTGGTATACTTACGCCTGAAAGTACAGAACGCCTTTTTAAATCAGTTTCTGATATAAAAAATGTTGAATACGATATCCATGCACACAATGATATGGGCATGGCAGTATCAAACAGCTATACTGCAGCACTTAACGGTGCAACAATAATACACAGCACAATTAATGGTCTTGGGGAGCGTGTTGGCATAACTCCCACACAGGTGATTGCCGCCATGCTAAAATATCATATGAACATTGATGTGATTAATTTAAAAATGCTCATGGAAATATCACGGCAGGTGGAGGATTACACAGGTATATCAATGCCACCAAATTATCCTGTAACTGGGGATTTTGCATTTACACATAAATCAGGCGTTCATGTACAGGGAATAATAAAAAACTCATCAACATATGAATTTTTAAGTCCTGAAATTTTTGGCAGAACGCGCAGATTTACAATAGATAAATATTCTGGAAAGCACGCAATAAAGGAAAAACTTGCAAACATGGGCATAAATGTTGGTGACGACGATATAAATTACATATTAAACGAAATTAAAAGCACAAACAGGCCATATAATGATGATGATTTAATGTCTATGGCATTAAATAAAACCTCTTTCAAATAATTTTAATGCAGCAGATCTCCATAAATTCTTATTTAATAATATGTAAATGCCAGATGCAAAAAGTATTGATGATGATATTATGACTGCGTAAAATGACAGTAATATAAATAAATTGATAATAATGAATGGTATTATTAAAACCATGTAAACTGAATTTTTTATGCTATTTCTGATCTGAATAAATTCAGGGTCCTTTATCTGCCTTGGGTTTGTTCTCATAAGGACAAGGACCCCAATAATTATCATTGATGGAATATTGAATAATATTATTATGGTTACATAATAATAAATACCTCCAATAAATATATATTCCAGTAAAAATATAACTGCACTTGGAATCATTATTGTGTAATACCTTAAAACCTTACCAAGCAAAAAATACCTCATATAAACTGCAGGATCGACCGAGTTAAATGAAAGCCATCCCCTCTCATACATAAAGGTATTCTGGATCATCGAAATTGAAAATATGGTTAAATAGAGAATAAAAAGTATCATAATAAATTCCGATAAAAAACCCTTATCTGGAATTTTTATGAAAAAATAGAATATTAACATGGCAATAATTACACCGGGAGGAATAAATATGAACATATTGTAATTTTTTACAATCCCTCCCCTCATGTATACCATATAATACGATTTTTTTAATATGGACATGCATCCTTTTTTAGAATAAAATCCGATATTATCGGATTCCAGGCTTTTACCCGATATTGAAAGGTCTGAATAGTTCTCCAGGCCTTTAATGGAAAAGTACATGGCAATTATCATGGAGGCGATTATAATCAATGTCCCTGAATATATATGCCCAAAAATAAATCCTAATGGGCCGTAACCAAAAATTGCAGTTGAGGCAATGTATAATATAATAATGGACGCAATTAAAATTTTATATTTTTGCATTGAAATTGAAATTAATTCAGATGCCACGGCAAAAAAAGAAAAAATCACGGTATCAGTCATTGCAATAGCCTTGCCATAAATTCCTGAAACAGTATAAACTGAAAAAGGAAGCAAAAAAATAAGCAACATCATACCTGAAACAATATAATATGATATAAAGATGGCCAAAGCGAAATCTGTTTTTTTTATTGGTGAAACATAAAGAAAATCTATATCAGATTTCATAAGAGGTATCCTGCTGGGTCTGCTAAATAATAATATAAATATTGCAGAGATTAGAATATATACATATCTGTATTCAGGGAGATAAAAATTTATGCCTGTAATTGAACTTATAATGGAAACATATATCATAATTATAATTAAAAGCATGAAAAATACTGTAAATCTTGTTGAAAGTATTAATTTTATGACCTTACCCAACATTTAACATCAGCCTTTCCACTATTGTTTCTATACTTTCATTTTCTCCTGCCATACTCTCAAGCTCTGGCATTGTCCCCTCCCATTTTATTCTTCCATTATTAATTATTATTACCTTTCCTGACAGCCTCCTTGCAATTTCCATGATATGCGTTGAAATTACCATTGTTGCATTTAATCCATTTAAAAGATCACCCACCTTTCTCTGTGTGGGTATATCAAGATAATTTAACGGTTCATCCAGCAAAAGTATTTTTGGATTATGTATTACTGCCAGTGCAATTGATAATTTCTGCCTGTTACCCCTGGATAATGTTAAAACCCTCTTCTTTCTGTATTCATATATCTCCAGATAATCTAATAAATAATTAATTCTTTCCTCCAGATTTTCGACACCGCGTATCGAGCCTATGTATTCAAGATTTGAAATTACGCTTAAATTTGGGTACGGGTATGCATCCTCAGGTAAATATCCTATGTATTTTTTTGCCTCTGATGTTAATGGATCCAGACCGTTTATTTTAACGCATCCGGAGTCAGGTTTCAATATGCCTGTTAAAATTTTAAGCAGTGTACTTTTTCCGGCACCATTAGGGCCCAGAATTGAAACCCGTTCGCCCCCGTTTATATTTAAATTTATACTGTCAAGGGCTGTAAAATTTTTGAAAGTTTTTGAAATATTTTTTGCGGTAATGTCATACATATTTTAAAATAAACGCAAGGTTTTATTAATTTTTTCTTATTAAATGGTGAGATAAATCGTGTAAACTCACTAAGATAAATCTCTATTTTTTTAATTGATTATTATTTAAATTCCCCTTTTGCATGAAATATGCAATGCTTATCCCTGCTATGTATAATATTCCAAGAAAAATAATGTATTTATCCGCCATGGCATAAATGTAATATACATATAATGTAAATGCACTTACATTGACAGGGCCAATGCTTTCCATGTACAGTTTCTTGCTTATATTAAAATAAACAGTGTAGAGTCCGGGTGGCAGTTTAATATGATAGTATGTTAACCTGTAACTTCCAATGGTTTCATGTTCTCCAGACGAATAATTATAAATTTTGTTATAATTACTCGATACAATATTAATGTACGAAGAATTTATATTACCAGTGTAATTTGTTTTTACAGTGATATTATAATATCCAGATGTCTGTGTAAATGGACTTATTATTGTTTCCATATATGTCTGGTTTTCACTGGTTGTTGTTACACCACTGGAATGATAAAAATCAGTTGAATATATGCCGGCAACCACAAGAAGCATGATTATGAGGACTATTAATCCACCAAAAAATCGTGGTTTAAATCTGTAAATTCCAGAATAATGCATCAAAATGAATATTACCACAGGTATTGCAAATACAAGAATTATGGCCTCAGGTACGTAAAGCGCCATTACAAAAATTAATATGGATATTACTGTTGATATTACTGGAACAAGTATCTTGCCGTGTTTTTTTAAAAATTCCTGTGATCTCATTTTATGATTATTTTTTGGTATTATATATTGTTAAGCAATAATTATTAATAGTAATTTTATATTGCAAAATTATGCTTCCCAGTATTGAGGAATTAAGGAAAATGAGAAAATCCCTTGGCATAAGCCAGAAGGAGCTGGCAAGAATAAGCGGGGTAAGCCAGTCTTACATAGCACGTCTGGAAAAGGGAGAAATAAATCCGGCATATGACAAGGTTAGAAAAATTTTTGAATATCTGAATGCCTCCGGTAATAAGGCAAGGGAGATAGACCTTAAGGCAGAAATCATCATGACAAAAAATGTTGTTACATGTGAAATGAACGATTCAATTATCACCGCATTAAACAAAATGAGGGAGAAAGGATTCTCTCAGCTACCGGTTGTTACCTCTGATAGAAGAATTATAGGTACAATTACTGAGTCGGATATAAACGATATGCTAATAAAGGGAACATCCATTGAATCTTTAAAGCACCTTACAGTTAGAAAGGTCATGGGTGCAGTACTCCCACAGCTTGATAAGGACAGTCCCATATCAATGATTTACCCGCTTTTAAAGTATTCAAATGCTGTTCTTATTGTGGATGGCACCGAACTAAAAGGTATTATAACAAAGGCCGATATACTAAAGGCGGTTGAAACATATGGGTAATATTGTACTGTTTGTATTATACTCCATAATTCTTTTTCTGCCGGCATACATTGCAAATCCCGGGGCCGTAATTACCGGTGGGCATATTAAAATAGACATGGGCAAAACATTTCATGGGAAGCGCATACTTGGTGATGGGAAAACATGGTCTGGTTTCATTGGTGGGTCATTAATAGGTGTTGTCTCTGGTATTATAATATATTATATAACATTACTAATTCATGTTCCATACGGAACCTATGGGGCCAATCTTGTTTCCACAGTTCTGGTTCTCATACCAATGAGTTTTGGTTCCCTGCTTGGTGATTTAACCGGGTCATTCATAAAAAGAAGGATAGGGTTGAAGAGTGGTGCCAGGGGATCAATACTTGATCAGTGGCCATTTGTGCTGGTCTCATTTCTTATGATATACATTTTTGCGAGACCATTTTTTCTAAAATTTTATGGTAATTTTATAGCAATTATAGTGCTTTTAATTATTACACCGCCAATACACAGGGGAGTTAACATACTGGCTTATAAATTTAAAATGAAGGATGTACCATGGTAAAGATGGTTATAGCTGTTAGAAAGGACCTTGAAATGGGCAAGGGTAAAATAGCTGCACAGGTTGCCCATGCTGCGGTTTCATGTGCATTAATCTCCATGAAAAAAAATAAAAAAATATTTAGCGAATGGCTTTCTGAGGGGCAAAAGAAGGTGGTTATCAAGGTGGATGGCCTGCAGGAAATATATAAACTAAATGAAATCTGCAGGGATGCCGGGATTATAACACAGATTATCACAGACGCAGGGTATACCCAGATAATGCCAGGTACAGTGACATGTATTGGCATAGGCCCGGATGAGGATGAAATTCTGGATAAAATTACCGGGGCCTACCATCTGCTTTAACCATCTTTTTTTGATAAAATATTTTTTTAAAAAAGCAAATATTTTTATTCACATAAATTATATAATTATGTGATTTTAAAAAATTTATCAAAAATCTATTATGTAATGGTTTGTGTGAAGAGGCCGTTTAGCGTTCTTCTATTTTTATTAAAATATCGCACTAACCCTTTGTATTACATGGATATAACTTTTAAAAATAATGTTAAAATAGAAAACACAACACCTGGTATGGCATGGTCTTTAATAACATATTATTACTGGGCAGGAAAATTACATTTGTTTTCAGATGAAGATATAATGGACCTGGCCAGCACTGGCAGTGAAATATCCAAAAAACTTGTTGAAAATCTTGGAACAAATACCGGTTATTTCAGAAGTATACAGGGAAAGGATGCTTTATTATACATGCTGATTAGAACGTACAGGCCAGAAATATGCGTGGAAACAGGGATATCGGCAGGTTTCTCAACATATTATATTCTCAAAGCCCTTGAAAAAAATGGCAGTGGAACACTTATAAGTATTGATATCAAGGATGAGGTAACAATGGCTAATAAAAAATTTATGGCAGGCTGGCTGGTCCCTGATAACCTGAAAAACAGATGGCAAAAGGTTATAGAAAGCTCCGATATTGCCCTTACAGCAATATCCTTAAAAATAGATTTTTTTGTTCATGATTCAATGCACTCCGAGGAATATATGTTAAGGGAATATCTGTGGGCAATGGAACACCTGAATATTAATGGAATTCTGGCATCAGACGATATTGACTGGAATGATGCATGGAAAAAATTTATAAGACAGCATAATAATTTTAAGGAAATGATAAAAACCCCAACTTTTGGTGTGGCAATAAAAAAATACAACTAATTTTAAAATTTATTAGGATTAAATAATTTATTAAACTGTGCAAATAAATTATATTTTTTCAAGGGCATTTTTAAAATCATCTATTAAATCCTCAGAATCCTCTATACCAACAGAAAGCCTTACAAGGTTATCCGTTATGCCTGATGCTGCCCTTTCCTCAGGAGACATTGCCTTATGCGTGCCCTCAACAGGTATCGATATAAGGCTTTCAACACCACCAAGACTAACCGCGTATTTTGGTATTTTTAAATTTTTAATTAATTTATGTGAATTTTCTATTCCGCCCTTAACCTTAAATGATATCATACCACCGAATCCCTTTAAATTTTTCTCGGCTATTTTATGGTATTCATTATCCCTTAATCCAGGATAATACACCTTTTCAATTTTTTGAGAGTCATTAAGAACCTGCGCAAGCTCCATGGCATTTTTATTATGCCTTTCCATTCTTATGCCAAGCGTTTTAAGCCCACGATAAGCAAGATAGGCCTGAAATGCGTCGGGTGTGCCACCAAATGTTTTTCTGGAGAAGGCAAATTCATCATAATATCTGTTAAATCCTGCAAGGCCAATAAGAAGGTCAGAATGGCCTGATATGTATTTTGTTCCACTATGCAAAACAAGATCTGCCCCCATTGAAACCGGGTTTTGATTATAAGGTGTGGCAAATGTGGCATCCGTGGCAATTCTTATTCCCATTTCATGACATATTTTTGATAAATTTATTAGATCAGGAACCTCAAGTAGAGGATTTGTTATTGATTCAATATATAGTAATTTATAATTTTTATTTTTTAAATTTCCACTATTCAGGTCTTCCACGGTTGTAAAATCAACGTTTATATTGTATTTTGGCAACACATTTGAAAAGAACTCAAAGGTCTGGCCATAAAGCTCATTTATTGTAAGTAGTGAATCACCTGATTTTATCATGGCCATTACACTTGATGTTATTGCAGACATTCCAGAGGAAAATGCCAGTGCGTGTTCAGTATTTTCCAAATCCGCGTATTTCCTCTCAAATGATTCAACTGTTGGATTCCCCCATCGTGAATATATGTAATCTCCTGAAACACCATTATCATTGAATTCAAATGTGGAGTTTTCAAAAACTGGAGTAACAACATTACCCACACCATCTATGGTCATATCACCGGAATGCACACATTTTGAATTAAAACCCTTATTCACCATAAATAACCATATCTGTATTTAAATATTAAACTTTGTATATATCAAATTTAAATTTTCACCGGTTCTAATTTTCTTTGGATGTTTAAGAAGGCAAGTATGATTATACCAGCCGCAATTGAAACAATACCAGCATAAGCATATGAGAATTCAGGGCTTATTTCATACAGGAAACCCATAATAAGATTTGCAATAAAATATCCAACTGATCTTGAAGAGGATAGAATTCCCATGCCGGCACCAAGCTTTGATGCATCCACAGATTTTGATATTATTGATGGTTCATATGTCTCAACTATGCCAAACGCCACAGATGCAATTATAATTGAAATATAAAATCCTGGCAGGCCGAGGCCATAAATTAGAGTTATTACAATTCCAAGTGTACCGGCACCTGAAAGTATGTAACCAAATATGGCAAGTGAGGAAATTTGACTTTTAATATTTACCCTGCTGAGTATGTATCCTGTCAGTGAGGAAAAACCCAGAAATATTCCATATGATACAATACCGGAGATAATTTTAAGGCTCTGGCTGTAATCCGCATTCTGTGCAACGGTTATTATTGGAAATCCCATGCTGTAGGATCCAAATCCAAAAAGTGAGGTGGCTATTATTATACCATAAAAAATATATTTGTTATTTTCCAGAACTGTTTTTTTATTGCTTTTTTTTAGAGGCAGGTGTTTATTTGATTTAATCGATGCCAGTATTAATGTGGAAATTATTATTGGAAAAATGGAGAATAAGAATAAATATTTGTATGTAAAATTTAAAAGTATTAATATAACAAGAATCAAAATTGAAATTATACCACCGCCAACATCAAGGCTGTGAAGTATCCCAAATGATGATGTCCTCTCATTTTCTTCTGTATTCTCTGCCAGAAACGCCCTCCTTGCCGGGGACCTTAAATTTCTCATCCACCATCCTGTGGAAAAAAGTCCAACAGATATTAATGGTATATATGTAAACCCTGTGAATGATAAAAATGGTATCAGGCTGTTCCCTGCAACTGCCACATTCTTGCTCCCATATCTGTCGCTTAATTTACCACCTAAATAGGAAAATAATGATCCAAATCCAAAAATTAATGCCTCAGCAATACCGAAATATATAAAATTTAATTTCAGCACAAAGACTAGATATACTGGCAGAAGGGCCATTGCCCCCTGATACCCCATATCAGCAAACATCGCGGAGAGACCAACAAAATATGCAATTCTTGGTGCCTTCATTACTTGGACACTATTTATAAATATATATTAAACTTTTTCAATATGAAAGCATTGAGAAGCATGAAAAATATTTATGAAAGGAATAAAAATTGGAGTATTCAGAACATATAAGGGAATTCTTATACATGCAGATTTAATGCATTATATAATATAATTAAAATTGCAGCCACTGAGACATTTGTCAGAATAGATTTATTGGGGTTTATACAGGAAGGTTAATCATCAAAGAGATGATAAGTTCCAAAGTTGTGTGTTAACATGGTTAACAGAAAATAATTTATGTATCATTTATTAATTATTCATTATAAAAGTGAAATATGAAATATTATGTGAAAAATTTCTCCTGCAATAAATGTTATGCCTGCCGCACCAAGTGCAAGCAATGATGCCCTGACAGCGGTTTTTAATATGGGTGTGTTTAAAGACAAAGCAACAACGGCGTTTGCAAATCCCTGTGTTAATCCCACCGCAATAATGGATACAAGAATTGCAGCATATTTACTAAGAAAAACAAATGGGAGTATTGGAATGGCCGCACCCACTATATATGATATTGCAGTGTTTAGTGCAGAGTTTGATGCCTCCTTGGAATAATTTTCAATTAAATCATCTATTTTCCTGCTCTTTGAAAAAATATGCTTTCTATTAAGCATGGATATTTTATATTCAGATTCAGACTTCTGTGCCAGATAAGAACCCAAGGTCATGCTGAATGTTCCACTAATTCCAACAACAAAACCGCTTAATGCTATGTAAATATTATTTGATATAATTGCTGTAAGACCTGCAAGTGTGGCAAGTATCTCAACCAGGCCATCACTCATGCCATATAAAAAATCCCTGCTCTTTTGAATGGTTTTCTCCTCAATTGATATTTTCCCGGCAAATATATCCTCATGCTCCATTTCCTGTGTGATTAGGTCCCTTACCTTTTTTTTGTAATCCTCATTGCCCTTATAGGAATCTATATATTCCTTATATTTCCTAACAGAGGCGTATTCACCATGCTCAAGCAGATTTATTATTAAATTCCTTCCTATTATAAACCTTACAATTTTAAGCCCAAAATATTTTAATTTTCTATATGTTATTTTGTTTATATCTATGCCTGGTTTCTTTTTTAATTCATTCCCCCAGAAATTTGCATGCTCCTTTTCTGTTTCAGCAAGGTGCTCTAAATTTTTTTTCATTTCCGGGTCTGCTATTTTATTATGAAGGTATGTATAGAATACCATATCTGTAAGTTCATCTCTTAAAAAGCGTTTTTGGTATTTCCAGTCCTCAGATGCCATCCGATTAATATTATGGAATTTTATATATAATTTTACAAAATTAGGATAACCTTATAAAAAATAAATAAAATTTTCAACAAGTAAAAATTGCAGGAAATTAGAGGATTTATAATATTCCATTAAAAAAGTTTTTAAAGATAGGTAAATTATATAAATCATGGAAGAGAATAAAATGTTAAAAAAAATTGTTATTAATACAGAACTGCCAGGTCCAAAGGCTAGGGAGATCATAAATATGGACTCTAAATTTCTGGCAACATCCACGAAATCATTACCAGTTGTGGCCTGCAGGGCCAGTGATTGTTATATTGAGGATGTTGATGGCAACGTATTTTTAGATTTTTCAAGTGGAATAAGCACATCAAACATTGGGTACTCAAACAGCCACCTTATTTCCGCGGTTGAGGATCAGATGCATAAAATGTGGCACTTTGCAGGTACTGATTTTTATTATAAAATTCAGGTTGATGCTGCGGAGGCCCTAATAAATGTTATGCCAGGTTCAAGGGATAAAAAGGTATTTTTTACAAATTCTGGAACCGAGAGCAATGAGGCCTCAATAAAATTTGCTAAAAGTTTTACCAAACGGCCTCAATTTATAGGATTCATTGGTGGTTTCCATGGAAGAACCATGGGGTCCCTGGCATTTACTGCCTCAAAGGCCACACACCATGAATATTTTTATCCTGAAATGCCTGGTGTGCACCACATACCATTTGCAGATCCATATAGAAATCCATTTGGAATAGATGGTTATGAAGACCCTGAAAATCTAACAGGTGCTGTGGTGGATTACCTCAAGGATTATGTTCTTGACAGATATGTACCTGCAGAAAGTGTTGCGGGTATTTTGGCAGAACCAATTCAGGGTGAGGGCGGTTACATAGTGCCACCAAAATATTTCCATAAAAGAATGATGGAACTCGCACATGAGTATGGCATGCTTTATATAATGGATGAGGTACAAACAGGCTTTGGAAGAACAGGTTACTTCTTTGCATCTGAATATTTTGGTATTGACCCTGATATTATGTCGCTTGCAAAATCCATAGCATCCGGAATACCAATGGGGGCATCAATTGTAAAATCAAAATATGATTTTGAAAAGTCAGGATTGCATTCAAATACATTTGGTGGCAATATGCTGGCCTGTGCTGCAAGCATAGCAACAATAGATGAAATAAAATCAAAGAAAATGGTTGAGAATTCAAATAAAATGGGTTTCTATTTAAATAAGAGGTTAAGGGAATTGCAGGAAAAATATCCAAGCATAGGGGATGTCCGCGGCCTTGGATTAATGCAGGCCATTGACTTTGTTATGGATGCAAAAAGCAAAAAATACAATAAAAAATTAAGAGATAATGTTATAGAATCCTCTTTTAAAAAGGGTCTTATACTTCTCGGTGCCGGAGAGAGTGCAATAAGGTTCATACCACCATTGATTATTAGAGAGGAACAGATAAATGATGCCATGGAAATACTTGATAATTCGATAAAAGAAAATTTATGAATTTAAATAATCAATAAGTTTTATTAAGGGCAGACCTTTATGCCATTTTAATATAAAATTACCATTTTTTGTTATTTCCTGCTTTGGAAGCAGTTCATACAGCCCGCGCATTCTGCCCGTGTAATTTTTATCGGATTCTATTGAGAAAAATCTCCATGGGTCTCCCTTTACCCCCTTTAATCTGTATGCA